>DAOVAK010000147.1 GCA_030671095.1 Deltaproteobacteria bacterium
TTTATCGGCCTCCTTGAACCCCTTCTCTACGTCACCCTGTTCGATCAATTCCCTGTCGACATCTTCCAGCTTGTTGCTCTCAGCGCCAGGAGCCAGTATGGGGGCCTCCGGCTTCAACGCCTCCTCGGCGTCCAGAATAAAAGGCCTCTCTTCCCACTCGATGTCCACGAGCTTCAGGGCCTCAGCGGCTATTTGCTCAGTCTCCGCGCAGACGGCCACGCCAACCATCTGGCCTTCAAAGGTCGCCAAATCCCCGAGGATATCTTTTACGGGTTTCAATGCCCATCCAGTGACTTCCGGGGCCATTTTGGTCGGCGCAGCAATACTCCCCGTAAGCTTCATGCCCTTTATTTCAGCGTCATCGTGCCTGAGCACGGCCCTTACCCCCTGTAGCGCCTCGGCCCTGCTGGTATCCATCTTCCTGATTTTTGCGTGGGCATAGGGAGATGCAAGCGCTTTTGCATATAGCATGCCCGGAAGCTGTATATCCCTTGTGTAGATCGCCTTTCCGCTAGCCTTTTCGTAACCATCATAACGGCGTACACCGCGCCTTCCAATCTCTTTGAAGGTGATCGTTGGGATATCCGCTCCGATCTTGTAGGTCCCTTCCGCCTTGAGTTTCTGGTATTCTCCCAACTGATTGCCAGCCATTTTGATCACTCTTTCTTAAGGTTATTGGCCGCCTCTAACACCGCCTTGGGATGCTGAGGGTAGGTCCCACACCGACACAAGTTGCCTCCGAGGGCCTCTCTGATCTCCTCTTCCGTCGGGTCAGGGCTCCTGTCCAGCAAAGCCTTCGCCGTGGTGATAAAACCAGGCGTGCAGTAACCGCACTGCATGGTGTGGTGTTTGATGTAGCTCTCTACCAGCGGGTGCTTGGCCTCGGCAATGCCCTCAGCTGTCTCGATGGTTTTACCGTCGCACTCGATGGCCAGGGTCATGCAGGAAAGAATTGGTCTGCAGTCCATAATGACCGTACAGGAACCACACGCCCCGCGGTCACAGAACATCTTCACGCCAGTCAAACCCAGCTTCTCGTGGATCAGGAGATACAGTGTCCACTCGGCCTCCACTTTGAGTTCGTATGTCTGGCCGTTGACCGTGAGTCTTATGAACCCTTCAGGCGGCGGAAGCGGCTCCGTCTTGTGCGCTGTGACCACATGGGCTTTCAAGGCCTCAAAGGTATCCAGGGTCTTCGAGCAGTAGGGACACAAATACTTCCTCGTTTCCTCACCCACTTTTCACCACCTCCTCAGGTTACCGGTAATGGAAAAAGGAGCCCCATATCCTAAAGGCACTCCTTTCATTTGATACCCCTAAGGCTCCTCAGGAAAACTGATTGGCTGATTCGATTCTCATACTCATTCCTAAAATATCTCAGAGTATCTAATACGGGAATGGGGGCCGCCTGTCCCAGGCCGCATAGTGAAGAGAGCATCATGACTTTGGATAGGTCCTCCAATGCCCCGATATCTTCCTGCACACCCTCTCCCCTGGTCAGCCTCCCTAAGATCTCCACCATCACTTCCGTGCCCTCTCGGCATGGGGTGCACTTGCCGCAGGATTCCTCGGCAAGGAATTCCGCAGTCCGATACACAAAATCGATGACGTCCCTGTTTTGATCAAATACAGTCACAGCCCCCGAACCCAGGATCGTTTCATAGGAAAGGGGAGTACTGATCATGCTGCAAGGGATAATGGCTCCGGTCGCACCTCCCACCTGGACCATCTTGAAATCCTTGGCCAAAGCCAGATCCTCGACGATTTCCTTAAGCTGGCTGCCCAGGCTCAACTCGTAGACACCGGGCTTTTCCACATCCCCGCTCACGGAGAAGACCTTTGTGCCCTTACTCTCCTTTGTCCCGAGCTTATTGAACCAATCCCCCCCGTTGAGAATGATTTGGGGAATGTTCATCAGGGTTTCCACGTTATTGATGATGGTCGGCTTTTCCCATAGTCCTTTTGTGGGTGGAAAAGGAGGTCTATAACGGGCCTCTCCTCTTTTCCCCTCGATGGAATCCATGAGGGCCGATTCCTCACCACAGATATACGCCCCGGCACCTTCGCAAATCTGGATATCCAAGGCTTCTAAGAACCCTTTTTCCCTAGCCTGTTGGATGGCATTCATGAGTAAATCAAGTAGGAAATGGTATTCGCCGCGCAAGTAGATGTATGCCTTGCTAGCCCCAATGGCGTATCCCGCAATCGCCATGGCCTCGATGAGGGTGAAGGGATCATGCTCCAGGATGTACCGGTCCTTAAAGGTACCGACCTCTCCCTCGTCAGCATTACAGATAAGGAATTTCTCATCCCCCTGAGCTTTTCTCGCGAGTTCCCATTTCCTTCCACAATAAACCCCGGCCCCTCCACGACCTCTTAGCCCGGAGGTTTCGACTTCCTCGATGATCTTTTCAGGGGTCATATGCCTGCGGGCCTTCTCCAGGGCTTTGAACCCGCCCCTTTCCAGGTAGGTGCTGATATCCCTGGGGTCAATCACCCCGCAATTCTTTAAGACGATCCGCTTCTCTGGCATTCATCATCCTCCACCAATAGCATTGTATCCATGTAATGATGCCTTATCTGATGCAGGAACTCCTCCATGGCTCTCCGCCTACAGAAGACCCGGAACGATAGCAATGATAGGTCACCTAGTCATAGCTGCGCAGGATCTCGGTAATCTTTTCCGCGCTCAGATGGCCGTGCACATCATGACTGATGAGCATGGCCGGGGCCTTATCGCAGGCACCAATACAGTTCGTCAGCTCAAAAGAGAACCTCCCGTCCTGGGTGGTCTCACCCGGGCTTATGCCGATCTCTTTCTTCACGCTCTCGATGATCATCTCGGCGCTTTTCAGATAGCATGGTACGCTTTTGCAGACTCTGATGATGTGTAGACCTAGGGGTTTGGTGGAAATAAAGGCATAGAAAGCTGCGACTCCGTAGACTTCACTGATGGGGAGACTTAACGACTGGGCTACTTCGTCAAAGAACTTCTCTGAAACATAGCCGGATCTCTTTTGCTCGTCCTCGAGCAGCGCCAGAAGCTGCGCACGCTCTCTGCCCTGAACAACAGTAACTTCCTGTTGTGTCTGGTCCATTTCACGCCTCTCCCTTCTTCGGCCTGCTCAAAGCACGCGTCGGACAGTAGTCAATGCAAATACCGCAGTCGCGGCAGATCTCTTTATTCAAGGGTTCATCAAAGTCCACAACAACCTTGGAACGAAAACCCCGATAAGCCATGCTGAATACGTCCTTCTTGGCAATTTCGCTGCAAGCCCCGATGCATTTGCGACAGAGAATACACTTCGACATGTCCCGCCAAATATAGGGACTCACCTCTTCGACAAGGTAGGATCGGGATTCCCTCACGGCGAATCTGGGTGCGCCCCCTTCCAGGTCGTCCGCAAGCTTCCGCAGCACGCACTTCTCGGTTTCCTCGTCAACAACACATACTCCTGTATGAGCAGCCATCAAGAGCTCGATGGTTGCCTTGCGGGCCGCCATGGCCTTGGGAGAATGGGTGCTAACCACCATCCCTTCCGTGATAGGGGTATGACAGGCGCCCACCAATGTCCTCCATCCTTCCACCTCAACAACACAGATACGGCACACTCCGGTAGGAGTCAGCTCCGGGCTGTGACAAAGAGTAGGAATTTCAATCCCAATCTGCCCCGCTGCATCAAGGATCGTCATCCCTTCGTGACCACTGACCTCCGCCCCATCTATCACTAACTTTATCTCTCCCATATCTCCTCGCCCATTCTGAGTTTAGTGATTTTACGAAAAGGCATATTTTTTTCCTCAGTCTTGTTATTATTCGTCCTTTTTCTCAGCGGTGAACCACTGCCGACACCAACCCCCTTACCAGATCGGCCGCGCCATCTCTGGTATGAGCCCCAGCGTTTTGCTTCAGCGCCGATCCCTCTGTCATGGGCAGAGGGGTTTACTCATAGCGGTGGACGATCTTGCCCAACGGCAGGTCACAATCACCTATGCCGTAAAAACCGCAGATAATGCGCTTGGGTTCGAGGATGTAAGTCGGGTCGATCTCCGAATGCTCGTAAACCACTGATCCCCGTCCTTTGAAGAATTTCCCTTCCTGGACGGTTAAGTGAATCGGTGTGAGGACCAACTGCTTTAGTGGCGGCTCCCCTTCTTCGGCACCTGGGATGTATTTCAGGGAGAAAAGACCGCCCGTGCTCCAGCCCATTTCTTCCAGCTCGGCCGGGAATTCAGGCACAACCACCGCTTTGATAATCTGGTGACCCAGGCGATCTACCTGACCCCGTACAGCCTCGTATTCGTCGTGCATCGAAATTTCGGCCATCTTTTTCTGGTAACCCCAGATCTCCCGACCACCGGTCAGTGGAAGATGGGAGGCGACATACAGAAAGGGTTCATAGTCGCCCTCAACCCCTTCGAACTTGACCTGAACATATAAGGCCGCCTCTCCGAAGACCCCCTGTGTTGTACCCAGCACAAACTCAGAAACCCAGGTAATCACTCTATTTGTGCGGGGCTCGAGAGGCTCGGGGATGACGCGTCTTATGTTTTCGATGTCGGTCTCATAAACCACACATTGAAAGCGGACATCTCTCCACGCCAACGGAGGCTTACCGTAGAGGTGTGAGACAATTGGATTTGTGTATGGAAATTCTTCTACTTTCATGATCGCTTCACTCCTTTCTTTAAAAGTTTCGGTTGAAACGACAGTGATACTACATTGAAATCCTTACCAGATAGTATAGCCGCCATCAGCTACCAAGATATGACCTGTTATATAACTAGCAGCTTGAGATGCAAGAAACACGGCGGCCCCTTTAAGCTCGGCAGGATCAGCTATCCTTTTCTGTACGGAAAGAGAGCTCCATTCATTCAACAATTCTTCATCAGCTTCTTTCAAAAGGGGTGTGCCTATGAATCCCGGCGCAATGGCATTTACCCGTATATTGTACTCGGCCCATTCATATGCCAGACACTTGGTTAACGTATTCACGCCTCCTTTTGCAGCGTTATAATGACACTGTTCTTGCGGATGATTGGCAATAAATCCGGATATCGAAGATATGTTTATGATGCTCCCCTTTTTTTTCTTAATCATCTCCCGTCCAACGTATTTGCAACATGTAAAAACTCCCGTCAAGTTAATACCAATCATTGTGTTCCAGTCTTCGACAGGCATCTCCTCGGCAGCGACCCATTGTGCAATACCAGCGTTATTCACCAGAATGTCGATTTTCCCAAACTTGTCCTTCACTGTTCTTACCATGTCCTCAACAGCTGAAGGGTCGCTCACATCTACCTTAAGAGCAAGCGATTCTCTCCCCAGTTTTCTGATGTCCGCGGCAGTTTTTTCTGCTATCTCCAAACGCCTCTGGAGTACTACAACATCTGCACCCGCTTCGGCCAACCCTAACGCTATCTCTCGTCCAATGCCCTGACCTCCTCCTGTTACAATGGCCGTTTCCCCTTTTACGCTAAACATAGAAAGAACATCCATCTTATTCCTCCTTTTTGATTATGATTAATTTCATACTTTTTCAAAATAGAGCAAGTCATTCCCAAGCAGCTTAGAAAAAAGACTCAGCGCCACCTTTGCCAAAGACACGCATCTTTTCCCTATTGAAACGGAGCCAGCTCTCTCAACTCTCGGGGGCATAGTCCCTTCTAAAAATTGATCATCACTTTAACGGCTTTGTCCTTAGCATTTTCAGTGAGATCAAAGGCCTCAATGGTTTGATCAAAAGGGAATTCGTGGGTAAGCATGGGTTTAATATCAACACGATCATTTGCCATAAGAGTGATAGCTTCCTCGAATATATTGTTGTACCTAAAACTGGTGACGAAATTTAGCTCCTTGACCAAGGCATCTACCATCGGCATGGAAATCTCCTTTTCCTGTGGGAAGCCAATGAGAACGACAAAGCCACCGTCCCTTGCCACCTCAACTGTTTGGCTAAACGTGGCCGCTGTGCCTGCGGTTTCGAATACGAAATGTGTCCCTTCGCCGTCAGTCAAGTCCCTGATCGTCTCTGTAACACCTTCTTCTCTTGCGTCTACCACATGGGTTGCGCCCATTTCCTTTGCCAAATTCAGTCTGTTTGGCATCATATCTACAACGATAACATCTCCGGCGCCCAGCGCCTTGACTGCCTCTAATACGGAAAGGCCTATTGGACCTGAGCCGAGAATGGTCACACTTGCTGCAGGGTAAAAACCACCACGTCTTGTGGCATAGAGTCCAACGGCAAAGGGCTCGACCAATGCCCCTTCCTGAAAAGACATCTTATCCGGCATCTTAAAGAGAAAGTCCGCTGGCCAGGCAACATATTCAGCTAGAGCGCCATCATCCGGTGGTGTGGCCATGAACCTAATTCTTGGGCATTTGGTATATCGCCCATTCTTACAAAACCAGCACCTTCCACAGGGAACACCTGGTTCGAAGACTACTCTATCGCCTACACGCAGGTTTGTCACATCACTTCCAATGGCTGTGACTTCACCCGCACACTCATGTCCAAGTATAATGGGTTTTTCCACAATGAAAGAACCTATGCGACCATGGCGATAGTAGTGTATGTCTGAACCGCATACACCCACGGATTTCATCTTAACAAGTGCCTCACCTGGACCCGGTTTTGGCATATCGATCTCCTCAAGCCGCATGTCACCAGGCGAGTGAAGAATGAAGGCCTTTATTTTCTCTGTCATTTCTTAATCTCCACATTTGAAAGGCAGTTGAAATCACATGATTTACTTTATTTTCCTTCGGAGTATCGAGGTGTCTTTATCGAAGAGGTGAATAATATCCGGACCGAAATGGAGCCTCACGGTCTCGTTCATATTGTAT
>DAOVAK010000194.1 GCA_030671095.1 Deltaproteobacteria bacterium
CCAACACTCCAAGACAGCGGAATTTTTCATGCACATCTCTGAAGGCGTATTGGCCACTTCCGTTCTCGCAGGCGGTGCCGCGTTGACCGCAGCAGGCCTGGGTGTGGCCCTGAAAAAGCTCAATAATGAAGATATTCCAAAAGTGGGGGTCTTGTCAGCTGGCTTTTTTGTAGCAGGCCTGATTCATGTTCCCATCGGGGTCGCATCCGTGCACCTGGTCCTAAACGGATTGGTAGGCCTTATCCTTGGCTGGCTCTCCTTTCCCGCGATTTTTGTGGGGCTTCTGCTCCAGAGCATCATGTTCCAATACGGGGGCATTACAGCTTTAGGCGTCAATACCTTTAATATGGCCGTCCCGGCGCTGGTCTCCTACTTCCTTTTTGGACGTCTTGCGACCAGGACATCAAAAAGCTATGTATCTTCAGTCTCGGCATTTATGGCTGGATCGCTGGCCATCTTTTTGAGCGGTATTCTTGTGGGTATCTCTCTTTATCTGACGGGGGAGGCCTTTTTGCCCGCAGCAAAAATCGTGGTAGCAGGTCATATCCCAGTCATGCTTATAGAGGGAATAATCACAGCGGCCTGCGTAACCTTCCTCAAGAAGGTCAAACCAGAACTTCTTTCCATGACGTGACCCCACATTCCAATAAATGCCACTGGTTCTTCATTGACACATGGAGCCCATTTCTTTATAATTTTTCTCAAAAAGACTCACTTTTAATCATTTCGAATAAAAAGGATCGCCAAATGCAAGGGAAAAGAGTTAACCGCGGCCATTTATACTGGGTGCTCACTGTTTCTGTCTGCCTCATCACGGCATGTGTCACACCATCCTCCAACCAGACCCAGATCTCCGCAGGTGCTGAAGAAAACAGGAAGCTAAAGAAGGCCTTAGCAGAAAGCAATTCCGAGCGTAAAGGCCTCAAAGACAGCGTCTCCAAAATGCATATGCAGATGTTGGAAAAAGACGCCCTAATAAAGAAGATTGAGGAACGCCAGAAAACACAACAGAAGGTGTTGGACGATGCCATTCAGGAAGTGGTAAGGGCCAAAGCAAAGTTGGCCAGTCTGGAGAGCAAGGCAGAGGCCGCATCGAATATGGCTGAGGCTGAGATTGCTTTGAGGAACCTTAAGGTGGAGTTAGGGGCTGGGGAGAAGGATCCAGATGTTATTAAGGCCAAGCAGCTGATGAAGATGAGCGCTCTGGAGTTTAAAAAGGAAAATTACGGGGGTGCCCTTTACCTGACCAGTCAGGCGATGACTCACATCAAGGCCGGCCAGATACGAATGAGGCCGCGCGAAAAGATACCCGTCATCAAAGGCGAAATCCTATTTGCCGAGCCTTTGTCCCTCCGGGTGCTGAAAACGAGTAATCTCAGGGAAGCCCCTGATCTCAAAAGCAAAGTCCTCACCACATTGGGGAAAGGCGCTCCGGTTGTAGGTTATTCACATAAAGGAGAGTGGGTGCGGGTACATTCTGAGCAAGGAATCCATGGGTGGATCTTTCAGACTTTGGTGGGGGCCCGCTAGGAGATCAAAGCTCAACGCGTAAATCCCGTCTCACGTCATTGCGCTGCCTTCTTCCTCTTCTTTTTCCGCCCGCTACCGGCAAGAACCACGCGGTCGCGACCGCCCCTCTTGGCCTGATACAGGGCCGCGTCAGCCTTGCTAATTATGCCCTGAGCATCGTCTCCGTGTTCCGGGAAAGAAGCGACGCCCACACTTATGGTGACTGTCACTGAATGTCCATTGGCATCAATTTTCTCTTTGGCCACGCTGCCCCTGATGCGCTCTGCCGCCTTCACACCTTCATCCTGCCCGATTTCCGGCATGATGATTATGAATTCCTCTCCGCCATAGCGCGCTGCATAGTCACAGCTACGGATTGATTCCTGGAATACGTTGCCCATTTTACGGAGTACTTCATCTCCCGCCAGGTGGCCATATGTGTCGTTGAACTTCTTGAAATGATCAATATCAATGATCAACAGTGCGAAGGGGCGCTCATATCGGCTGGAGCGACCTATCTCTCCGCTCAACGACTCCATAAGATGCTTACGGTTGTAAAGTCCTGTCAAGCTGTCCGTTACGGAGAGGATTTCTAGTTCCTTATTCTTCTCCGTTAAGGCCTCGTTTGCTGCGGCCAGTTGTTCTCGTCCCTCGCGGAGGCGTGCTACCATTTGGTTGAATACCTGGGTCAGGTAAGCTACCTCACTGCGACTGAGAACTGGAAGATCCACCTCCAGATCGCCCGCAGACACTTTATCGGCTCCCTTCGTCAACCTGGCCAGAGGTCGCACGATACTTAGACCAAGGAGATATGCGCAAAGGCCAATAAGAAGCAGCACCCCGGCAAACAGCCCCAGGGTCAGATTTCGAAGCCGAACAATCTCAGCATATGCCTTCTGCCTGTCTTTTTCGGCCACAACGCCCCAATCCAATTCAGTTACTTTTTTGAGTGTTCCAACCACCGCCTTACCCTGGTAACCGGTGTATTTCAGGGGGATTCCCTCCTTGGAAAAGAGCCTGTCCAAAGTCTTATCTACCATGATCTTTCTGAGGGTCTTCATAGGGATGGGCACGGAACTGACAAGCAAAATGCCCTCCTTTGTGATGAGCTGCAAGTCCACCGCCCCTCCATGAGCGTAGCTTTTGAGCATCAAGCCGATGGCTTGAAAGTTCAGCCTAATGGCCAGGACACCCAGTATGCGGTTGCGGCCAGCTAATATGGGCGTGGCGATGACCATGACCGGGATCTGTGAGGCCTGATCAAGATAGGGTTTACCGAGAATAGGTTCGTCAGATCGCGCCGTCTCCAGCCACTTTTCTGGCATTTTCAAGGGACTTGCCTTTTTTGCACTCGTGGCCAGTGTTTTTCCGCTTAGATCCAGGAGTATGAGCTCTTCGTACTCGTCGAATTTCCCCAACAAAGATCGGAAGTAGTCTCTGATCCGACGCTGGGCATCCACTTTTTCAATGTGTGGCGTGTCCGTGCGGAAAAGCTTCTCACGATATTTTAAGACGGTGTCCGAAACGGTGTATGTGCGTGCGTCATTGAGCTTTCTTTGGAACCACAGGGCAACTTCTCTGGAAGTTTGGGCCGTGACAACTCTCAGTTCCTGCCTAATGTTATCGTTCAAGAATCTCCTATTTTGAACATAGGAAACCCAGCCCATAATCACTGTGGGAATAATAGTGGCGAGGAGAGCGAAAACAATTATTTTGGTCTTAATGCTGTCTAGGCGAGAAATTTGGAAGAATTGGGTTTTTGATTGTGCCTCAGAAGCCAAATGGGCAGTCCCCCTGCGGGCATGCAAAAAAAATATGCCTTCAGTCATTATCAAAAACGAGACCCTAGGATTGTAGGCTTATTCACAAAATGACATCAGGGCATCAAAGGTAAGACTATAATTAGTTAAAAGTATAGGGGAAAGGGGGTTGTAAGTCAAGTTCAGCACACGCATGTAAAGAATGGAGCATTGGAGTAGTGGAGTATTGAATTGCGAAACAAAGAGAAGGTCATCCCCCTCCGCTTACAGGTTTTCCATCGCTCCATTACTCTCTCCGAGCCGGAGGCTACGCCGCGGCGAGAGGCTACGGCGGGACAGGTTGGAGTTTTGGCCTCCGGCTCGGAGAGCCTACGCCTCGGAGAGAGTATGGGAGTACTGGATTCTTTGACTTCAGGCGGGGATCTCCTTTACACAACGGAACCCGAGCCAGTGGGCGCCATTATCGGGATCCTCAGGTGTCCATCGACAGGTAATCCTGACAAAAGTGGCAGAGCCTAAGAAGCATCCTCCTCGCATGGGCAGATGCTCACCCAGCCATTTTCCCTCGCACATCTCCCAGACGTTCCCGCACATATCGTAGCACCCAAATGGGCTCATCCCTTCGTCGAAGATGCCAATTTCAGATGTGCGCTCAAGACCATATTCTCTGGAATTGCACCTGTCGGGGAGGAATTCGTGGCCCCACGCCCAGAGACGACCATCAGCTCCCCGGCCAGCCTTCTCCCATTGAGCCTCTGTGGGGAGGGATTTCCCCGCCCACTTGGCATAAGCCCTTGCATCCTCCCAGCCTACAAAGACAACAGGTTGCATAGGTTGCCCCCACGAAGGATGATGCCACAGCCCGGGCTCTCTATGCCCGGTTTCTTCAACAAATTTTCCATACTGAAAGTTGGTCACCGGATACCTGTCTATGTAGTGTGCCGCAACGTGCACAGTGCGGGCGGGTATCTCGGTCGCGAATACGGGATTCTCCCTCTGATCCAAAACGAATATCTGCCGAAGTTCTTCCTCTGTTATCCCCATTAGGAATGGACCCCGAGGCACCAAGACCATCTCAGCCCCATCCAAAGGGCATATAATGCTATCAGGTGGAGGCCCGGAACCCAAATCCGAGCTTATGTCCCATTGGTTCTCCAACGTAACGCTCTCCCTACAATTTTTCTTGCACAGACCTCACCTTGCTCTCAATGCGTCCAGAAGGCCCCTTCCTGTAATCCAGTTTAAGGGCCATGTAGACCCGGTCGCAGTCTTTCTTCAGTTCTTGAAAGCAATTATTCACTACACCCATAACCTCGTCCCATTCCCCCTCGACGCTTGTTCCCATGGGTCCAATTTTATAGGGCAAGCCACTATCTTTAATAATTTTCAACGCCCTTGCCACATAGGCGCTCAGGCTGTCCCCCTTGTCCAACGGAAAGATGGAGAAATCGACAAGTACGCTCATGAGAAATCCTCCTTTGTCGAAGTATCAGGGTTCATACGGTTAGATGAAATTGTATGTTACCCATGAATCTTCTAATGTGTAATCATGACATTATCAGGTCTTTAATCATGCCGTCAAATGCCGTTTTAAAGGCGATATCGCTTGACAATTCCCTGGAAATCAACAATAAATGAATAGTGTTCATTTAATAGATCCCATGATCAACCCTACAGCAAGGTTTCACCCTCTGCAGTCAATTGTTAAAAGCAGAACCGGAAGCCCGCGAATCTATGAAATTCCTTCCCACTCTATCTGGAGCACGCCTTGGCTTACGTGTCGCTAAACTATATTTCACCTTATCTCATATTGTGGAGCATTTATAGACAAGATACTACGTAGCCACTCGCTGACATAAAGGAGGTGGAAGATGGGAATTATCACGATCTCAAGAGGTTCATATAAAAGCGGTAGGGAGATTGCCGAGAAGACTTCTCAGGAATTGGGATATGATTGCATCTCTCGAGAGGTCTTGCTCAAGGCCTCAGAAGATTTTGACATCCCCGAGGTAAAGCTTACTCAAACGATTGAAGATGCCCCTTCGTTTCTAGATCGATTTACCCATGGAAAAGAAAAATACATTGCCTACATTCAGGCTGCACTCCTAAATCATCTGAAGAGAGACAACGTGGTCTATCATGGCTTCGCTTGTAATTTTTTTGTGAAAGATATTCCACAGGTGCTAAAGATCCGGATTATTTTGGCGTTGGCCGATCGTGTAGAAGATGTGATGGAGCGCTACAAAGTCTCAAGAAAAGAGGCCTTGCGTCTCATAAGAAAAGTTGATGAGCAGCGAAGAAAATGGAGTCAGAGACTTTATGGATACGATCCGTCAGATCCCAGTCTCTACGATCTTGTCCTGCATATCGACAATCTTACGGTGCAGGACGCTGTGGCCACCATTTGTCAGATCGCTGGGCTGGCGCAGTTTCAGACAACGCCAGAACTAAAAAAGACCATGGAAGATTTGGCCCTCGCTGCTCAGGTCAGAACATATCTAACAGACGTAAAACCAGGCGTGGAAGTATGCATCAATAATGGATTTGTTTCTCTGAAGACAGACGCCCCATTAGCCGATGAATCGGAATTGGTCAAGAGGATGGGTGAGGTTGTGAAAAGGGTACCAGGGGTCACGGGGATCAAAGTGATGACCGAGGAGCATCCAGACGATAAGGACGTCTGTGTGTCTGAGCCACGGGTTGATTCTGCCAGAGGCGTACG
>DAOVAK010000330.1 GCA_030671095.1 Deltaproteobacteria bacterium
CTGATCGTACTCGATATGCACGCTGGCGAGGAGATGGCATCCGCAAACCCGTCATTGCCGGAAGCGACGACAGTAGCAATGCCTACCGCGCGCAGATTGTCGATGGCCGCCTTGAGCGCGGCGTTGTCGTTATCACAGGCCTCCGGTGAGCTATAGCTCTCCCCGCCAAGGCTCATATTCACCGCAGCGATATCAAACCTGTCTCGCTGCTCGTAGACGTATTCCAGGCCGCGAATCACATCCGATTCGTAGGCCGCCAGGCAGGGCGGGAAAAAGCCGCAAGCAAAGAGATTGTCGATCTGCGAGAAGACCTGGATGGCCATTAGGTCCGCGTCTCTGGCGACGCCGGCGTACTGGCTGTCGTCGGCGGCAGCAATCCCTGCAACGTGAGTGCCATGGTCACAGCCCAGGATACCGTTGCAATTGATACCAGCCCCCGGACCCACCTCCTCCTCGGCACCGCTTGGGCAAAGACTAACAGCACCCTCCAGGGTGCTGTTGGTAGAAAAGCACGCTTCGTCCACCACCTTTCCGGCCAAGGCGCTGTGTGAACTGTCAATGCCACTGTCCAGGACGGCTATCACCTGCCCCTCACCCGTGTATCCTGCACTCCACGCCAGATCGGCGCCGATTTGTGGAACGCTGTTGTCTAGCAGCGGACGAAACAGCATGTCCTCGCGGATACTCACCACGTCAGGCAGTTCAGTGAGGCGTATCAGTTCTAACTCGTCCACCTCGAGTGCCATGTAGGGGATATGTTCGAAACGCACGTAAAAACCTGGACCCAGGGCCCCTTCCACCCGGTCCTGCAGCCGGTCAATTGCCCCACGACGGAGGGCCCGGACCAGGGGAGTCCGCACTTTTCTCCCGACCAGTTGGGCAAAGGGTTCTTCGGCTGATTGCAGCTTAACAATTACGCGCACCCTACCCTGCTCTTGGATCTTGGCCCCGAGGGATGGTTTAAACTTCTCGATAGCTTTACCGTGTGCTTGTGAAGCGTCTTTGTCTGGACCGCCCACACCGCCCGAGAGCCCCAGGGTCAACAAAAGCACCAGTATAGAAAGGAAAAGTACGATCCGTTTCATAGATACCTCCACAATGTGACGAAATTGGTAATTCAGGATTTATCGTTTTCGCTTACTCACCCAAGTACGGTTTACATCAGAGCAGATGGGGTTGTGCCACAACCAGGTCAACACATTTTTGGCGTATATTGCAGGATCAATGACCCCTAATCAGCATTAAAGGCAGGCAGAAAATACTTTAATCCGTCTAAGGCGCAAGAATCGTACCAAGTCCCATCCCCCAAAAAGCGCCCTAAGGATTCCGAAGGGTTAAGCAAGCCGCACCAAAAACCCCATGCGTATTGTGTAAAAAGATACCGACTTCTGTGAAAATAAATTTCCACTTGTGGTAAGGGTTTTCATAGTATTAGACAATGACAGGTAGACAAGAAGCGTTTTATTTTAGCGCTCGCCCACTATCCGAAAGATTTGCATCGCATCCCTGCGAATCTCCAGTGCGCTTTGCATACACGCAGAATGCGACAGGCCTTGTAGCGCTGCTGCTCTGAGGGTTATCAACGTAAGCTCCCATCGGACGACTGGCATGGGGTAGTTGTCGTGGTCGCATCATGCACAAGAAAACATATTGGACACCGAGTCTTTGGGTTCTTCTTCGAAAAGGGTTTTGGTAAACTGTCTAAGACATCTTAAGGTATTATCTATAAAAGCTTTTCACCGATTCTCGTTATGCAATACCAAAAATAGACAAGCCCCCGCAAGGTTCTGAGTACCCTTTGGGGGCTTTGATATTTGCACCTTCCGGTAACCTCTTCTCATCATCCGCTACGGAAGATTGAGGTTGTGATATTGGGTTACCTTTGAACAGGTGAAAAACGACTGATGGCCGAATTTAATGTAAACTCAGTCTTCACTCATCGTAAAGTGAAATCGGACTGTTCGTCTTGCCCTCTGTCGCGGATAACCGGCTTCTCAAACTTCGACAAGTTTGGTTCTTCTACGGTCTCGTCCACATCGTCTTTCAGGAATGTGGGCCGTATAAGTGAATTGTCGACGATCAAGGCCCGAACGTCTCTCTGGACTTACGCCTGGTATGAATTCGTCTTCATACACGTCCAGGTCATAAGCAACGTTCCCGTCTCTCCATGAAAATAGTTTTTGAAGACTCCTTTTGGCCATCCTTAATACCCCCTTCCTACAATGCACGCATATCCGTCTATTAGGGGACTTTCAAATTGCGTGCCAGAAGCCGGGATAGCGTTTTCCTTGATTTAAAAGCAGTCCCATATCTTCGTTCCAGGAGGTTTTGAGGGGGTTTTGTTGCGATGTTGCTTTTCTGTGGTTTGGTCATGAGGACAATCTTAGCAACGGGAAATACGTGGGTTGGTGCACATTTAAAAGGGCGCTATGCACTGAATTATGTGCATATGCCAGAAGACAGAGGACGGAAGTGTTTAGGTTGGATGGAATTCGGCGCCGAGGCGATGTAGGAGCATGCCATAGGCCTTCTGACCCCGTTCAAAGCTGGACACCCTGAAGAACTCGTTGGGGGAGTGCTGGCGCTCGTCTGGCAGGCCAAAGGCGAAGATGATGGTATAGGCCTTGAGGTGCTCAAGGAAAAGCGCGTTTGCCGGGATGGTTCCGCCCATGCGGACCTGACAGGGCTCCTGACCGTAAAGATCCCTAAGGACCGATGTGCCGATCTGCACACTCTGGTGATCGGCCGGGAGCAGATAAGGGATCCCTCCACTCTTGCTCTTTCTGACCGTTACCTTAACCTGGGGCGGGGCCACTTTTTTCACATGGGCAAGGACCAGATCCGCGATCTTGAAAGGATCCTGGTCAGCGACCAGTCGGCAGGATATCTTGGCGTGAGCAGTGCTGGGCAGGACCGTCTTCATCCCCTGACCCTGGAAACCTCCGTAGATACCGTTGACCTCCGCAGTTGGCCGGGCCCAGGCCCGTTCGTAGGTGGTGAATCCCGGCTCGCCAAAAAGGGAAATGGCACCGATCTGGCTCAGATACCCGGCTTCGTCAAAAGGCACCCGGGCCAGTTGTGCGCGCTCCTCATCGGTCAACTCCCGCACGTCGTCGTAGAAATCTTCAATGCTCACCCGTCCCTCCTGATCATGCATGGAATCCAGGATTTGGATCAGGGCGTGGATGGGGTTGGCGATCGAGCCGCCATAGGTCCCGGAATGAAGGTCGTGATCCGGTCCCTGGACATCCACGTATACGGAGCAGAGTCCCCGAGTGCCCAGGACCATGGCTGGTTGATCCTCCCCCCACTGGGTGCCGTCTGCACTCAAGACCAGATCGCAGGCGAACAGCTCCTTATTGGCAGCCATTAAATCCGGCAGCTGGGGGCTGCCGATCTCTTCCTGACCTTCGAAAAAAAATTTCAGGTTGAGCGGTAGAGCCTTTTCGGCCTTCAGCACCGACTCAGTGACCGTGATGGGAATAAACATGTTGCCTTTGTCATCCGTTGCGCCACGGGCATAGATACGGCCCTCCCTTAAAGTGGGCTCAAAAGGAGGACTGTCCCACAAATCCAGAGGGTCCGCGGGCTGGACATCGAAGTGTCCGTAAATCAATACGGTCGGCTTGCTAGGGGCGTGAAGCCAATCGCCGTAAACGACCGGATGGCCCCCCGTGGGCATGATCCTGACTGATTGGATGCCGGCCGCTTTCATCCGGGCTTCCACCCATTGTGCCGCCTCCTGGACATGGGGCCTGTGGTCGGACAGGCTCGAGATGCTCGGAATGCGAAGAAAGTCCAACAACTCGTTGAGATATTGGTCCTTGTGTTCATTAAGGTGGTTTTCCCATGGGGACATGGCACCTCCGCAGTCAATTGTCATTAGCCATTGATCATCTACTCGGAGAGGAGTTTTCCTCCCACTGCCCAGTTCTCTCTTTCCACTTCCTCTATGACAACATAAGTGACAGAGGCCGGCTTTCCAGCCACATCTTCAAGTAATTTGGTGATCCCCTCTACGATCTTTTCCTTCTGGTCTTTTGTCAGGCTTCCGGCCACCTTTACATCTACATATGGCATTTTTCCTCTCCTTTATATGAAGTTGGGTCCTGATAAATGTTCCATACTTTTTGGATACGCACAAAGGCTTTGACGAGTCAACTCAAAAATAGACACTTGCGGGTCACGCAAAGCACTCATTCACCTCTAACTTGACAGGTATTTATTATTAGGAGGGCTTGAGGAATGCAAGGGGGCAGAAAGACTGGGGCTAACTTTGCACGCTCTTCAACGCGCTGCGTAGCTGGTCAGGTTTCACGCTCAGGGT
>DAOVAK010000149.1 GCA_030671095.1 Deltaproteobacteria bacterium
TATCCCGAACCGCAAGAGCGCGACCCTCACGCCGAACGCTTCGGCCTTGAGTGCGGCAGATTCCCATTCCTGGGCCAGGGAAGCGAGAAAATTGTCACCTGGCGCACTCTCTTCGACCAGTTCCTCATCTTCGTGAAATCCATAGTATCCAATCGCCGAAGTGCTGAGAAGTAAGGTCTCTTTCCCTTTCCGAGCAGCAAGGGCCTCCACCAAATTTTGGGTTGTGTGGATACGACTATCCCTAATTATTGCTTTGGTTGTCTCGCTCCAGCGTCTGAAAATAGACGCGCCTGCCAGATTAATGATAACGTCGTGCTCGGCTACACTTTCCTGCCACGTCCCCTTCTCGGTGGGATCCCCTTCCACGTATGTGGCGCCCTTTGGTAAAGGGCTGTCTTCATTGAGGGCTCGGGTCAAAACGGTTACTTGATGCTTCTCTTGGGTCAGTTTTTCTGTCAATGTGGTACCCACAAAGCCCGTTCCGCCTGTCATAAGAATCTTCATAGCATTTACCTCGCTATTCGTTTGCCCGTTAACCCCGTGCTAAAAAGCCAACGAGCGAACCAAATGGAATGTATACTTATTTCGTAGGCCAAGCTTCTAGAAAACTCACCAGGTCTGTGTCATCACGGATTCCAAGACGCGTGAGAGCAAAATCGTAGCGAACAGGATCCTCTGGAGCGATTTTTCTGAAGGCATGGGTGATATCAACAGCCGTGCGAAGGTCTGCCTGCCTCCGCTTTGTCAAATTAAGGAGGAGACATATCCTGTGCATATGGGTATCCAAGGGGACTATCAATTTGGATTCGGGAACGGAATTCCAACCTCCGGGATCCACCTCATCCTTTCTTACCATCCATCTCAGAAAAAGGTTCAGCCTCTTACAAGCACTTCCCTTACTTGGGGATGGCAGTAAACTGAACTTGCCATTTTTTGAGGAGCAGGTGTTGAATTCCCCCACAAAAGCTGAAAGGGCCGGAAGGATTGTGTCATCATTATCATTGAAGCAGGCCGTAAAACAGGCATGAAGGGATCCGTACTGTTCGATCAGGCACTTTGCGCCCCACAACAGCTCGGCAAGCTGTTGGCCGGTTGTGAATCGGTGTTTGAAATTAGCAAAGGTGTAAAGGAGAGAGTCTAGGGAGGAATTCAGGAGGAAAGCAGAGGGCGATGGATCCATTCTTTCAAGCACGGATGATACGCTTTTCAGGATCTGGGCCACCCTTCCATAGGCAAGGGATGAGGCGATGAGTCCCACCACCTCTTTGTCTCGTAGGCCACGGTAGTCGTATAGGAATTCCAGGGGATCTGGATGGACCAGTTCTCGACGATGGTAGAGAGAAAAGAGTTCCTCAAGCCTTTCTCTGCTGATCATGCGTTGTGAAGTGGACTGCATTTTTTGATTTCATAGGTTAGAGTTTGCGGGCTCTGCCTAAAATGGCCTCCAATGCTTCCTCAACCAGGTCCATCACACGGCAAGTGACAACCCCTTGATCTGTGTACATCTGGATTTGGCTTTCGTCATTCCTGAGTCCCCGAAGTTTTGAGACGGCCTCTTCCACTGCGAGAAGCCCCATAACCCGCGCAGCGAGACCTCTGACGGTCGCATCGGTGGATTCCAAGTAGGGCAAGAGGTGTTGAACCGCATTTTGCACGATGTCTGCGTTGACCTGGGCTAGCCTCCCAATTGCCCAGATAAGGCCTCGCTGCAAAAGCTCATGTTCCAGGTAGTTCCCATCCTCCCTGGTGTAGGAAATCAAAATGGGGGCATATTCATTTGCCAGCCCATGGTGACGCGCCAAAATTTCACCCATGGCCTCGGGCGATCCCCAGCCGATACCCCCTGACTCATCGTTCAGGTTCCACATGAGGCGGCGCATGACGACTCGGGCCGATTCCATATCTTCATTTGCCAGTCCTACGACTACCGTCCCCATTGCCTTGACTGCTCCCCACTTCACATTTTGATCCTTGTCGTAGAGAAAGGAGAAGAGGGGACTAATCACCTGGCGTCTAGGCAGCAGGCTTATTTCATCCAGGGCACTATCAAGATCAGGGGATTTCAGAAGATCATATATTCTTTTTTTGATTTCCCTGCCGGACAGGGATTTCGCACTCACGACATTTCCTCGGTCATGGAACTTCTTCCCAGGTGATGCAGTCGGCCGGACACATACTGATGACCTCCTGGATCTCCTCTTCCGAATATTCGGACAAATCCGCCACTTCTATGTGACCCGTCTCCTGGTTTCGTCTAAAAACGTGGGGACAGAGTTCGAGACAGGACTCGCAATCGGTACATTCTCCCAAATGAATGGCTGGAACCTTTTTCATGGGACCCTTATTCTCTCATGCCCCTAAAGAAGGAAACCATCAGCAGATTCCTACCATGCCCATTTTCTACAGTTTCCCTGATCCACCATCAAGGCATCATCTGCGGCGTTGCCTTCGATTGCTCCTCCTTGCGGCGTATTGCCTCATACGCCTCAGTCGTCGCTCCTCGGCGCCTAACATCTAATACCTTGCTGGTGATCAAGAATACTCCATAAGTCCCTGATTTCAGTCCTCAATCCCAAATTAGACGGTGAATTGGGGGTTTTAACAGGGTTTGACAAAACATCGAAACTCGGAGCGGGTAAGCATCTGAGATGGTTTCAAGGTCGATCCAATGGTCTGATCTTTATTCAGCAGGCAACGCCTTGGAGATTTTCTTGCCAAGCTCGCGGCACTCCTCAATGCCCTTTGCGTCCGGAATGTACTGTGTCTTCAACGGGGTATCGATCAGTTCGAATTTCATGGCTTCCAGTTCTTGCTGGATGAGTTTTGGGGCTTCACCGCTCCAGCCAAAGGAGCCGAAAGCGGCGCCTATTTTGTTTTTGGGCTTTAATCCTTTCAGATAGGTCAAAAAGTCAGCGATCGTGGGAAAGAGTCCATTATTCAAGGTAGGAGAACCGACGATGATCGCCCCGGCATCAAGGACCTCAGTGATAATATCGCTTCGGTGCCAGCTGCGCAGGTGCATGGGCATGGCTTTCACCCCTTCTTGGTTGAGGGCATTAACTATGGCCTCGGCCATCATCTCGGTACTGTGCCACATGGTATCGTAAACGACCAGAGCCTTCCTCTTGGGTTTCTGTTGGCACCATTCCACATAAGCATTTACAATCTTCAGGGGATCTTTACGCCAGAGAATCCCATGGTCGGGGCAGATTATCTTTAGGTCCAATGACAGGTTCTGCACCTTTTCAAACACGTTGAGTATGAGGTCAGTATAAAGGAGGAGGATATTGGCGAAGTATTTTTTGGCATGAATCATGATCTCATCCCCAACCTGATCGTCGAATCTCTCCATGCTCGCGTAGTGCTGTCCAAAGCCGTCGCTGGCAAAGAGGATTTTGTCTTCTTTGGCGTAGGTAAACATACTATCGGGCCAATGAACCATCCTCGTCTCCAAAAACGTGAGCGTCCTCTTACCCAAACTCAATTCCCCGCCCTCTTCCACTGTCTGGTAATTCCATTTCTGGGAAAAATGCCGGGGAAGATTTTTACGGCCCATCTTAGAGCAGTAGATGGGTTTGTCTTCCCCGATCCTGTGCATCACCCTTGCAAGCCCACCGGAGTGGTCCATTTCCGTGTGGTTACTGATCACGTAATCAATTTTCTTGGGGTCTACAATTTGACTGATGTTATGGATGAGTTCATCGGCGAATTCCTTTTTCACCGTATCGATCAGGGTGATTTTCTCATCCATGATGAGAAAGGCATTGTAGGTCGTCCCCTGTTTGGTCGAATAGCCATGGAAGTCCCTGATGTTCCAGTCAATCGCGCCAACCCAGTAAATGCCGTCTGCTACCTCTACCGGTTTCATGTCAATTCTCCTTTCATACTAAATATTTTGTAACATTTTAGCCTTTTGAAACAGCCGTGCAAAAACTCTTGGCGGGCTGAGCGGGGTTCTCTGGAGAGGCCAAAAACCAGGCCTCCTGTGCAGGTTTTCTTCAACGGCCTCCCTTGCCTTGACGCCTGCGCACACAGGCCGCCCAAATAAAGACCGGGCCAAGTTCAATGGTGAGTGAACAAGGCCTCAAAGCTACCTCGCTTTGTGCGCCATACCTAAAGGCAGCGGGCAAATTTTTTGGCCCCTCCAGAGAATGCCGCTTAGCCCAGGCGCTTTTTAAACGCCTCAGGCGCTTTTCAAACGGCTAAAGTATTACAATGTTTTGCTATTTCATTGCAGGTCGATAAACAGGCATAGTCACTTTAAAGGTGGTTCCCTCGCCTTCTTTGCTCATCAGGGTGAGAGAACTCCCCTCGTGATCTTCGATTATACCCTTGGAAATACTCAACCCAAGACCGGTGCCCAATTTCTTAGTAGTAAAGAACGGGGAAAAGATTTCTTCCTGATTTGTTTTCGGTATGCCACACCCATTATCTTCAAAAATAATCTCCACATTATTCTCAGTCGATTTGCACTGGACTAACAAATTTCCACCTTCCTCCATAGCTTCAATGGAATTCTTGATCAAGTTTAGAAATACCTGTTTCAGCCTGCTCCGATCCCCTTCCACCAAAATGGGTTCCCCAGGTGCCTGAAACTTGACCTGTATATTATTTTTCTCGCAATCATCCTTTACCAGAAGATGGACTTCTTCAAGGAGGTTGTGAATGTCTATCTCCTTCCTTCTGAGGGTCCTGGGTAGGTAAAGCTCCCTCAGTTCCTTAAGGAGACTCTCAAGCCTAGAGACCTCCTCCACTATAATATTGAGTTTGGTGAGGCTTTGCTCATCCTTAGTGGTCCGTATCACTTGGCGGACGAATCCGCCTATCAGCATAAGCGGATTCTTGATCTCGTGACTGATCTCTGCCACAACCTGGCCAAGGGCTGCAAGGCGTTTCGATTTTTCGATCTTGTCCTGAAGGGCCTTGGTCTCGGTCAGATCGCGGATGATGCCGGTGAAATAGAGTTTGCTCCCCTCCTCAGATACAGAGAAGGAAATGTCGGCGGGAAAAGGATCTCCATTTTTCCGGGTGGCGACAATCTCCGTGTGCTGGCCAATACGTTTAGGGATCCCTGTCTTTATGAAGCGGTCGACCGCCGCATGATGATCACGACTTCAGCTGGCCGACATGATTACGTTAAGGTCATGACCTATAACCTCATTTCGGCTGTACCCAAAGATCTTTTCTGCCGCCTTGTTAAAGAATACGACCTTCTGGTTTTCATCTATGGTGACAAAGGCCTCGTTGGTATTTTCAACGGCAATTTTGAGGATGGCCAGCACCCTATTTTCATCATGGTGATCATCCATATTCTGGCACACAATCATGAAGGGAATTTTTTATGGGCTAATCCTCCTTTTCAAACTGGTCTTTGGTTGCCCCGCAGATAGGGCAGGTCCAGTCATCAGAAAGGTCTTCAAAAGAGGTCCCAGGCTCTATACCACTGTCAGGGTCTCCGTTGGCAGGGTCATACACATAGCCACAAATCGTGCATACATATTTATCCATCCTTTATTCCTCCTTCTCTAGTTTGTTCGATTAGATTCGTCGGTCTCACATTGACTTTGACACCATATACCCATATATTTACAAAAACTCACACCTCTGAGTTTATGTTCAGGAACAGTGGCCCGCAATCGGTCTCCCTGCCAAACGAAAACAGTACTAAATAGATAAAATCTTAAATCGGGAACTTATGAAGATCGTTCTTGTATTCCCTCCTTTTTATTTGGAGTCCATGTATAATTTGGCGCCTCTGGGGTTGATCAACCTGGCGACAGCCCTGAAAGGCTCCGCCCATCAGGTGATTCTCATGGATTTTGTCCTGGCGATTCGCCAAGGAAACCTGAAAATGGGGAAGAATATATACGGCGATTGTGCCGAAAGGTTATTAGATGAAACCCCCGACTTGGTGGGCTTTTCCGCTCAATGCACCACATACCCTGCCGTCGTTCAAATCTCTAGAAAGATAAGGAACAAACGGCCTGATGTCAAGATTGTTATCGGTGGACACAATGCGTCTTTCGTGGACCGTCTTACCCTGGAGAGATACCCCTTTGTGGACTGCATTGTGCGGGGTGAAGGCGAGATGACCTTCCCAGAGTTGGTGGCCGCCTATGAATCTGGCAGAAATGAGGAAGGGATTCCGGGTATCACCTGCCGCAATGGTCAAGATATTGTGTGTAATAAAGAACGGGATCTCATTTCAAATCTGGATGATTTACCTCTCCCCGATTATAGTTTCTTGGCTCCCCTTTCAGAATACCGGGATGCCTGTGAACTTCCGCGGAGCATTGCTATCCTGGAGGTGGGGAGGGGTTGCCCCCATGAGTGCATTTATTGCTCAGAATGCGTTATGTGGAGGCACAAGACCCGGAGTTTCTCTGTCTCCCGTCTGGTGAAAGAGATGGGGAATCTTTACGAGAATTTCGGGGCCGAGTGTTTTCTGCTAGCCTACGATCAGTTTACGGCAAGGAAAAGGTTCGTGGAATCCTTCTGCCACCAGGTTATCGAAGCGGGATTGAACCACCTGCCCTGGTACTGCATCTCCAGGCTTGATACTGTCGATGCAGAACTGCTGGGGCTCATGAGGGAGGCTGGGTGTGAGTCCATGTGTTATGGCATCGATTCGGGCTCAAAGAGGACGTTATCCTTTATCCGAAAGAACATTGACCATGGGATCCTCTATCAGCGTGTGGTGGAAACGGCAGATAACGGGATCATTCCCACGCTGAGCTATGTGATAGGGTTCCCTGTGGAGGAGAAGGGGGATATTGATGAGACCCTGTGGCTGGCTTTGAGA
>DAOVAK010000323.1 GCA_030671095.1 Deltaproteobacteria bacterium
AGAGGTGATACTCACAGAGTGTAATTCCTGTGTTCACAACCTTTCCAACGCCAAGTTGCGCAAGCAGAAGTTCAAAATCTACAACATCACCCAGTTCATCAACGAATTGATGGAAGAAGCATAGGACCAATGCCAAAGTACCAATGCCAAATGTCAAACGACCCCGGTGAAATAGTCCCGCTAGGGCGGGCCCCGGTTGAATAGGTTTCACATTCAACGGGGTAAAAATTTCACAGGGCAGGCAAGTGACGAATGACAAAGGAAGGAGGGAGACTATGGAGATCGAAGGATACAGTATGCCGGATGAACTCTACTATGAGGAGAACCATTTCTGGGTGAGGGATGATGGAGACCTCTTGACCATGGGTATGGACGACTTTGCTCAGAAAATGGCCCAAGAGATTGTCTATGTTCAACTTCCCGATGAGGGGAAGGCCCTGAAAGTGGGAAAGAAATTTGCCAAGGTGGAATCGGGCAAATGGCTGGGAAAGGTCTTTGCACCTGTGAACGGCGAACTGGTGGCCGTGAATGAAGAACTGGAGACCGACCCGGGATTGATTAACGAAGACTGTTACGGGAAGGGGTGGATGTATCAGATCAAGCCGGATGACAAAGGTGAAGTGAATAATCTGATCCACGGACCCGAGGCCGTTGAGAAATGGGTCCTGGCAGATATGGAGAAGTATTCAATAGAGTAAGGAGTAGGCAGTCTGAGCGCTCGTTTGCATAGTGCATACTGATTATTGCCTACTTTTCGTGAAAAGCCATGGCTAATCAAGATTACAGCGTCAAGCAGCTCATAGAAATGGAGGCATGTACCCAATGCCGCGTATGTGCGGAGGTGTGCCCGGCGGTCTCTTCGACCCAGGACGGCGAGCTGTCTGGCGTTTACCGTATTAAAGGCCTCAGACAGATCCTGAAGCGCAGGACGGGACTGTTTCGCAATCTTTTCTCGGCAAAAGAGCCCGCCAAAGAAGAATGGGATCACTTCAGTGATACCGTTTTCCGTTGCACCCTTTGCGGAAATTGCCAGGAAGTCTGCCCCGTGGGTATTCATCTCAAGGAGCTGTGGCTTTCCCTGCGCCAGGACCTGGTTCATTCTGATGCCTATCCAAAGAAAATTGATATGATCCGGGAAAACCTGGAGGAGAGCCACAACGTCTTTGCAGAAGACAACGAAGAGCGAGCCGACTGGGTGGAAGACATGCGAGACGTCCCGGATCACGGCTTTCTTAAGGATCGAGCCGAAGTGGTCTACTTTACAGGCTGCGTGGCCGCCTACTTTCCACTTGCCCAAAAGATTCCTATCGCCCTTGCAGAAATACTAAATGTGAGCGAAGTGGATTTCACCCTGTTGGGTGAAGAAGAATGGTGCTGTGGGTTCCCCATGCTCGGCGCGGGGTTGAAAGAGATGTTTCAGGCATTCATGGAACACAACCTGGAGGCCGTCCGCGAGAAAGGGGCAAAGCGGGTGATTTTTGCATGCCCTTCCTGTTATCAGATGTGGCGCGAACATTATCCACCTGAATTTGAGATCACCCATGCCTCTCAGTTCTTGTTGGAACTTGTCAAGGATCGGAAGGTTCCCCTTCAGGATGTCTCCATGACGGTCACCTATCATGATCCCTGTGACCTGGGTCGTGGTGCGCGGGTCTTTGAGGAACCGAGAGAGGTTATTCGCTCCATCCCGGGCATCAAGTTTGTGGAGCTTCCTCGCAACAGAGAGAACTGCCAGTGCTGCGGCGGCGGAGGAAACCTGGAGATGATTGACGCAAAACTTTCCGCAGAAATTGCGAAGCGGAAGATTGATGAAGTCATGAGCAGCGGGGCTGAGGCGGTCGTCACTTCCTGCCAACAGTGTGTGCGAACCATGATGACCTACGTGAGGCGAAACAAGGTCCCCG
Organism: Deltaproteobacteria bacterium; assembly: GCA_030671095.1. The sequence goes on from DAOVAK010000323.1 coordinate 1,905, forward strand.
TCCAGGTCATGGACATCACACAGCTCTTCCACAAGGCACTAAAACGTTAAAGAACCCTGGAGGAACCACGCATTTTTCCGTTTAGGAAACAATCCTGTATCCACACGTGCCAGCCCTACTATTTAAGGGATGATAGAACATGAAACTCTATAACCTTGGTAAAGTCCCCTGGCATGAATCTCAGATTATCTACCATGCCCTGGGATATTTAGGGCGTGAAGCCCTTTCACTCGTTTCACCTGCCACGCCATATGCATGCATCGGCTTCCACCAGGACGTGGAGCAGGAGGTGGATATGGGGTTTTGCAGAGCGAATAACATACCCATATTCCGTCGTGAAGTGGGGGGAGGGGCCGTCTATCTGGATGGTAATCAGCTCTTTTATCAGCTCATTCTCCGCAAAGACAATCCCCTCGTCCCCCTGAAGAAGGAGACCTTCTATCGGAAGTTTCTTGAGCCGGTCATCCGCGTTTATCAACGCATAGGCGTCGCCGCTGAATATAAACCCATTAACGATCTGATAACCGGAACGCGCAAGATATCGGGAACGGGGGCGGGTGAAATTGGGGACTGTATTGTCTTTGTGGGGAATCTGATCGTGGATTTCAACTATGAGATGATGGCCAGGATCCTGAAGGTGCCTGATGAGAAATTTCGCGATAAGATCCACAAGACAATGGTGGATAATCTCTCCACCATCCGTCGTGAACTGGGAGAGAAGGAGGCATCCTTGTGGGATGAGCCGAGCTTGAACGCGTTGCTCGTGGAGGAATATGAGAAAATGGTTGGCCCCATGGAGCCTAGCCATAAGGATCAAGCTTTGCAGAGCGAAATGGAGCACCTGGGGACCAGAATGTTGAGCGGAGCGTGGCTCTATCAGAAAGGCAGACAGAAGCAGGGTCGGGACGTGAAGATTCGGGCCGGGGTGAATGTGGTTCATAAGAGGTACAAGGCACAAGGGGGCTTGATACGGGCAGACTATGAGGTGAGGGAGGGAAGGTTGACCAATGTTCGATTGTCCGGAGACTTTTTCTGTTATCCGGGGGAAGCCATTGAACAGCTGGAAGCCAAGCTAGAGGGGCAACCCTTAGATGAGGCTATCATCCTCTTTCAACAATTCTACTCAAAGGGAGATTTTGAGACACCAGGTGTCGCTGTTGAGGATTGGGCGATGCTTTTCAAATAGGCAAAAATTTTTCTTGAAACCACAATATATATGATATAAAATGGGAAAGTATACTATATATTGGTTTCCCTTTCATCCAAAATATTTGGACAGGGGAAACAAAAGTTGCTACCATCTATTGATAAGCAAATCCATATCCGATCATAAATAAAAGGAGGGAACAATGAAAACGATTCTAAAGGGTATCGTCCTCATCGGGATAATTTCTTTAATTGGTGCTTGCGCGACCACGCCTGCCACAACAGAGGAACCCCTGGCGCAGCAGTTGTTGGTTGATAGGGCACGTATTGCTGTCGACAGCTTTATCGGCGACCCAGAGATGCAATGGGCCAGAGAGCACCTGAATCAAGCCAAAGGCCTCTTGATTATACCTGATCTGTACAAAGGGGCCTGGTTCCTAGGTGGCTCGGGCGGGAGAGGCGTACTACTGGTTCGAGACCCGGGGACAGGCAATTGGGTCGGACCCGCTTTTTACAACATAGGCTCAGTCAGCTTCGGTCTTCAGTTTGGCGGTCAGAAGTCAGAAGTGGTTCTTATGGTGATGACGCAGAAGGGTCTGGAAAAGCTGTATGGCACATCCTTCAAGATCGGTGGAGAGACTTCCGTTGCTGTAGGGCCTCTCGGTGTCGGCGTTCAGGGTGCCATGTCAAGTCTAAATGTGGACTATGTTTCCTTTGCACGGACCAAAGGGGCCTTTATTGGTATCGCGCTGGATGGTGCTGTCGTAAATGAAAATTATGGGTGGAACAAAGGCTATTATGGGAAAGCCGTGAGGCCAGTGGACATCTTTGTGACCCATGACGCCATTAACCCAAATTCTGACAAGCTCCGTACGACGGTGGCTAAATTAGAACTTCCCCAGTAACCATCGAAACCTAAAGGGCGGGGCTATTACAGCCCTGCCCTTTATTATCCCAATCCTTCAATCCAAAACAATCTAAGACGTGCAAAAATAATAATGTACGATTCTGTGGGCACCGGTATGACTCGAAGTGCCATTTTGGAAAGAAGAGTCTAGGGAGATAGGAGGTTCTTGCAAATCCATTTGATGGGTTTTCTTACCAATATGTCATGGATTCCTGGGCAATTTGCGTCAACTCCTTTTCCCCCACCTGCCGAGGACATCCAACCAGGAGCCTTTGCTGTTTCAAGGTCCCCTCAACGATCTGAGGGATATCGGCCTCGGTGAAACCCATTTCACTTAGACCATTAGGGAAGCCGATATCCTTCATCAATGCTATGACTTCATCTGAGAGGGCCATTGCAGCCTCTTTGACCGACATGTCCTT
>DAOVAK010000186.1 GCA_030671095.1 Deltaproteobacteria bacterium
CGTCTCCCCTGAACTTCTTTATGATCTTGGGGATGAAGAGTGAGAAAATGAAAAGACCCACGGAAAAGAAGACCCTGAAGGAAATTAATTCGCTCCAGTTTCCGGAGGCCCAAACCTCTTTCAAGGTTGAGAAGAAGAATATGAGGATGAACGTCCCGACAATAATTCCCAGCCCTGTGCCCAAGAAATAATCCCAAAAACGGACCTTGGTCAATCCCATACCAAAATTCAGAGGCGTAAACGGAAAATAGACGAGACGCAAGTAGAGGACTGTAGCAAATCCGTTACGCTCTATGGCATCGTCATACTTTTTCAGTTTGTCCCCAATCAGGGAGCCGGCAAAATCCCTCCCTAACGTCCTCCCGATCCAAAAAGCGACACTGGCACCCAGCATGGCGCCAATCCATACATAGACGAACCCCCAATAGGCCCCAAAAATGGCACCACCCAGACCGGTTAAAATGGTCCCAGGCACAAATAGGCATACACCAACAACATAAACGATCATGTAGACAATGGGAGCCCAGATACCTGCTTTTTCAAGGAAACTCCCCAGTGCTTCTGATGTGAGATATCCTTTGATAGGAGTGAACTTTATGACATAAATGGCCCCTATTATGAATGCTAAGAGAATAAGGGCCTTTATCAGCCCTTTCTTTCGACTCTTTGTGGGTTGTTCAATAGCTGCTTCCATCTGCTTCACCATCCTTTACAACACGAGGTCGTATCCCCGCCTCCTTTCAGACCATATAGACCCCTCCCCTGTCGCAGATCCCGCCTGCGGGGGCGGGCGGGGGAGGGAACAGTTTAGATTTTCAAGAATTTATTCGTTAGTCGTGAGAATCCTGCGGAGCTTACAACCAAAAAAGGAAAATTTGCTTTTTTCCAAGAATCCTGACCTGAACTCAGGTGTTATTAATGGCCCCACCTCATGTGAAGCCCACACCCGCGGTACATGTGTAACAATGGTCTGCCACAGCGATAGGGATCCCCGGCTCAGGAGATCCGGGCATTTTGGAGACGTGAATTTTTCTTCCGCCCAGATAAAGGCCCCTTGCCAGGTTGAAATCACAATCATAGAGGTATCCATCCCAGGAGACGGCCACAAGATTGCGGCACATGACCCCTTCAATGGCACAGGGGTTGAAACTGCAAGCGAGCTTCTCGATATATTTTCCCAGGTTGCCCGACTGCACCAGCCACTGGCGAAACCTTCCCAGAGGGACATTAGCGAAGTTGAAAAGGTTGTTAAACAGAATCCCCCACTTTTGCTCTAGGATTTTTCGGAATCGCTTTTCCGCTTCGGACTGTGACGAAGGGAGAAAGGCCCCTGTCGGGTTGCAGACCAGATTGAGTTCCAGGCCAGATCCCTCCTCTCCATACCCCTCGGCATTCAGCCTTTTTAAGGCAGCAATACTCTTCTGAAAAATCCCGCTACCTCGCTGAGAGTCCGCCTGAGCCTCATTGATGGAAGGGAAGGAGGCCACAACCACCACGTTATGCTCTTTGAAACAATCAAACAAGTGGTCTCGCTTGCCGTCGTTCAGGGCAGAGAGGTTCGTCCGGGCCATAAGTCTTGGAGCGAGAGGAGCAAGCCTCTCAATAAGATATACCAGATTTGGGTTCAGTTCAGGAGCACCCCCTGTGATATCTATAACCTCAAAAGAACTCCTCCGGGCATAATCTATCACATGGTCCGCGGTCTCTTTATCCATATTCTCTTTGCGCCCAGGGCCAGCGGTCAGATGACAGTGTCGACAGGTCTGATTGCAAAGGAGCCCAACATTGATTTGCAGGGTATTCGTCTGTCCCCGTTCCAGCTTGAGGCCGTGTTTTGAAAGCGTCTGGCGAAAAGGCTCGACGGTCATATCTCTTTTCTCTGAGACCTTTTCAGTTTGTTGTGAAGATTGCTCTAGACGCATTTTCCCACCCATTTCGCTGTCTTACATGGACAGCTTCTCGGCGATATTGCGCATCTGAACGCCGTGAACGAGGGATGCGCCTCCTCGGATTGCTGTCACCACGTGCAGCGCCTCCGTCATTTCAGCCAGATTGGATCCTTTTTCCAGGCAGGCCTGAGTAAAGGCATCTATGCAGTAAGGACATTGGATGGTGTGGGCAACGGCAAGCGCGATGAGCGATTTTTCCCTCTCTGTGAGTTCTCCTTCAGCGAATACAGCACCGTAGTAATCAAAGAACTTCTTTGCTAGATCAGATGCCTCTTTCCCGATTTCCTCAAATTTTGGAAGGTCTTCAGGCTTGTAGTATGTCTCCATGATGAAATTCCTCCTAGGGCTATTTTAGATAATAAATTTCTGAATTCAACTCTGCCTCATCGCCTCGGCAGCCTTCGGCCCCCAGCTTCCCGCTGCGTATGGGAGGAGCCTTTCCCCCCGATCACCGCAGGTTTCACATTGCTCCAAGATGGGTGTCAAAAAAGACCAAGAGCGTTCCACGGCATCTTGTCGCCAGAATAGCGTCTGGTCCCCCTGAATGCAGTCAATAAGAACCTTTTCATAGGCCTCCAGCACGGGACCAGAGTAGTTTTGATTATAGAGGAAATCCATGGTCACGGATCTCAAACATACCTTGGCCCCGGGATATTTGGTCTGAAAGGTCAGGGTGATTTCTTCCTCCGGATAGATGCCCAGGATCAATCGGTTGGCTGATATATGTTCGCCCAGCACAGGGCGGAACATGGACTGGGGGACTTCTTTGAATTGGATACTGACCCCAGTCAGTTTCCTGGTCAGCCTTTTCCCTGATGTGAGGTAGAAGGGCACGCCCTTCCATCGCCAGTTTCCTATAAAGAGCTTCATGGTGGCGAAAGTGGGCGTAAGGGACTCTGGACTCACACCCGGTTCGTCCCGATAAGCGGGCACCTTTTTCCCGTCGATGACGCCCGAACTATATTGTCCTAAAATAAGGTATTTGTTTAAGTTTTCAACAGGAAAAGGCCTCAGAGAGCGGAACACCTTTACCTTTTCATCCCTCACATAGTCCGCCTCGAAAAGAGAGGGAGGCTCCATGGCGGTCAGGGCCAGAAGTTGCATCATGTGATTCTGAAACATATCTCTTAGGACACCGGCCTGTTCATAGTATCCCGCTCGATGTTCAACACCAAGGCTCTCTGCAGCCGTTATTTCCACATGGTCTATGTAATTTCTGTTCCAGATGGGCTCAAAAATGGCGTTGGCAAAACGAAACATGAGTACATTCTGGACGGTTTCCTTGGCCAAATAGTGGTCAATCCTGAATATCTGGTGTTCCCGAAAATGTTCGTGGAGGGCCTGATCAAGCTCAACGGCCGTCTTCAGGTCCCTGCCAAAAGGCTTTTCCACAACGATGCGTGACCACCCCTGGCCATTTTCCCCTTCAGCGGAAAGACCGGCTTCCCCAATCATCTTGGCGACTGTGCCATACAATGAAGGCGGAATGGCAAGATCAAAGATTCTGTTCCCCCTGGTCTTATGCTTCTTGTCCAGTTCTCTCAAGGCGTCTGCCAATCCCATAAAAGAGGAAAGGTCCCCGTAGTCTATAGATCGATAGTAAAGGGATTCGGCAAATGCCTCCCACTTGGCCTGGTCGAACCCGCCAGCCTTCTCCAAACTCCCTTTCATTTTGGTTCTGAACGCCTGATCGCTCATCTCGGTGCGACTGCAGCCCACGACAAGGAACGGTTTCGGCAATCCGTTATTTACGTACAAATTAAAAAGGGCTGGAACCAGTTTTCTCGCGGTGAGATCCCCTGAGGCTCCCACAATCACAATGGTGCAAGGATCAAGAGATTTATCCACGATACAGCCTTCCGGCATTCCAGAATCTTGGGTCTTAATCTCAGCCAGAGCCGCTGCAACAGATTCATTCAATTTATCATCTCCAACACTCATGTTGTTCCCCAGCCTCATCAGGCAAATCCGCATTACAAATTCCGGCAACCTTGCCAACTGTAAGCACAGTTATCAATGGTTTAGGTTCCAGTCGTAGAATAGATATTCAACGACGATGCTATCTTTATTCCTCTCAAGAAAATCCAACTTTTCATCTTGATCCAGATAGCGCTGCAGAAATTCAAACATCTGCTTCTTTCCCCCAAAGTCTCCCTTGTACCAGTTAAAAATCTGGGACAGAAGGATCTTTTTTTCCTCCGGAAGGATGACCACCTCTGAACTGTTTATGAAATTCTTCGTCGCGATCTCCAACTGCTCATGAATACGACTGGGTTCATAAAAACGGATAGGCGCGCAGGACCTGGAACCACAGACTAAAGCGAAATGGATTCTCGGATCAATACTCTGCAAACTGAAGTGACGACGAGGATCTTTTCTCCCGAAAAGGGGAAAGGGTCTGTAAGGAGGCCGAGAATTGGCTCTCAGTATGCCATGCTCTATGTCCTCTGCAGAGAACGTGTATTTCCCGATCCTATAGGCAATATGGCCGAAGAAATTTGAAATCTCCCTGACAGAGGAAGCCACACCCAATTCCACGATGCCGTGAACCACAATTGTATTGTAGAGGTTGATCCAAAAGGCGAGTATCTCCTCCAGTGAGGAAAGTTTTGTCGGATCGAAGTACTGAAGCTTTGGGGACATCTCCTGATACATGCTGCGATATTCGGGAGAATTTTTCATCGCCTCATAATCCACCAAACCCCGATTCAGATTATAAAACCTGTCCTTCAAATCTCCCATGGTGGCCATCAAGTTGCAGGCCACATCCGTCGAGGGCGGGACCTGGTCGCTGGGTCCCTGGTTTAGAACCTCTGTCCCTTTCAGCCTCCGGCGCTTCCCCAACTTCAACCAGTTAAAACTGTGCTCATCTTCATCATAATACTCATAGACGAGGTCCAGGAATAGCGCCGCTGTCCAGGAAAAATTGCGAGAACCATAACCCTTTCCGGTCTGAGAATCAAAGTACTCATGAAATCCGAACCGAATGGGTAGCTGAATCATGTCCTTTTTCATGGCATCTGCTTTCTGTTTGTAGCCATAACCTTTTAATCCCTGAGAGAGCATCCAATTGATATTGATCCAGACTGGACCGCGCCAGTAATTCTGGGGATCAAAGTCGTCCCTGGTCATATCGTAGTTGGGAATCGTGAAGCAGTTGCCCTGGTGAAGGGCACAGAAAGAGACGGAGTTTAGGGTGCTGTAAATGATTTCAGCCTGCTGTTTAGTCGCTGCGCCTGCAAAAAGGGGCATGAAATTGGCCGCTGTTGCCGTGTGTATGGGTTCGTCTGTAATCAAATTAAAGTCCTCAAATTTCGTGCACGGCTCACACCATAGCCTCTCTGAAATGGCCCTGGCTGTCTGATCTGTCCACTCCGCCAATTCCCCCGTATCCTCTTTCAGCACATGTCCAATCTCCATGAGATCACGGTTCGCGCGGCATAGAATGGAATTGAACAAGACATCCTGGATGAGAAATGGGCATTCCTCATAAATATCCTCTTCCTTGTATCTGAGTCGCCTGAAGAGATCCACCAGGTAGACATATCGATCATAATCATCATCACCAGGGCGTTGCTCACGCGGTACGCCATGCTGAAGGTCTTTACGCTCATAAGATGGAAGTCTCGTTTTATCAACCTGGATTCCCCGGAGCGGACTATCCCAGGCTGGAGAATTATCAAGACCAGACTCCCACGGGTGCCTGATATAGACCAGCCCTGTTCGTTTGGGATCCCTGGACTTATAGAAGTAACGATGGGAGGCCATCAACCTGGGAAACATTATCTTTAGGAAATCACGGGCCCTCTCCTTGTCCTGGGCCTCTTCATATATATGCCAACAGGCAATGGCATGCAGAGGGGGCATGGTAATGCCGCTGGTAACCCTGCCATCCGGAACTTGCCAGAAATCGGGCTCAGGGAAATAATGCCCGAGTGCCTGGGGATTGAAGACAATTTGGGGGACCATGCCATTGGGCCACTGGTTTTCGAACAGGGATAGGATCTCTTGCTGCGCCCTCTTCTGATCGTAATGGGCGTATCCGATGGCGATAAACCCAGAGTCCCAGTTCCATTGATGTGGATACAGCCGTGGGGAAGGCCTGGTGTAAGACCCGGTCCAGTTGCCGTCCAAGATCTTCTT
>DAOVAK010000762.1 GCA_030671095.1 Deltaproteobacteria bacterium
TACCGATGTCGTGTTACTTAATTTTTCTTAACTTTTCTTAGACTACCCAATAGCAGAACTCAAGGGCAGTCGAAGCTAAGTCAATTCCTTGCCAACTCAATCCGCAATAGCCACACCGATTGAAGCTTCCTTGTCGGTTGCTGAACAGAAAACTGGGGGGCGTAAAACTCGTCAGCCACAACGTTACCCCTCATAAAAAACAATCAAATAGAGGAATTCGCCTTGATCCAGCAGTTTGCTTACTTATTGCCAGAAGGCCTACTAGTAAGCGATGAAGCTGGCCCCCAAGAACTAATGCTAATGAGATTGCCGAGTGGCGAAGGGATTCAAGAAGTATCCCACTGAAGGTCGGTCGGCTTCTGGTTCCGGGGTCGCTGATTCAAACTTCTTGTTCATAGTCGGCCTCTACCATGCCAGCCATCCCCAACCGAACCGGTGTGTGTCCCAAAAAAGGAACGCTGGCTTACTGCTTTCTTGGGGCCTTTGACCAAGAGCATTGCCTTGTGATAGACTAGCACAGCCCGCGCATTTGGGGAAAGCTGCTGTGCTGAAACGAAACATTCGGGAAAGCCCTGATAGGAGTGGGCCTTGGTCTAGTAGTCCTCACCGGTCTGACTCTATTGAGGAGAAGGCAAGCGAGAGCGTACCGCGACATACGACTCTCGGGGCGGGTCGAAGGGACAATTGCCAAATCATAATGTGAGGGATATGTGCATATCCCTTAAATATTCTAAGACAGCACACTGGAAGGAGTATCAATGGAAGCAAAGAATATCATCATTGTGATGATCGACACGCTACGTCCCGACCACCTGGGCTGCTATGGAAACAAATGGATAAAGACACCAAATCTTGATCAGGTTGCCAGGGAGAGCATGGTCTTTGACCGATGCGTTGCCGAGGCGCTTCCCACCTTGCAGGTGCGTCGCGCTATGCTCACCGGTATACGCGTATTCCCCTTCGATCACGACTTCTTCCCCTCGAAGCAGGACGCTATACAGGCAGGGGCTACCTTCCTGGCGATCCCTCTCGGGGTTGTGCCCGGCTGGGGCCCCATCCCCTGGGACCTGGTAACTCTCCCCGAAATGATCCGGGGGGTCGGAGTGGCAACTGAGCAGCACAGGCGAAGGGAGCTTTTGGACGGCACCGGTGGAACAGGTGTGGCCTACCGCACCGCCTTGATAACCGATTGCGCACCGTATTTCGGCCCGGCAATGAACTACAACAGGGGGTTTTCACACTGGGATTTCATTCGCGGCCAGTGTACAGACCACTACGGCTCACCCGTTCTGGCCAGGAAGTGGGATATCGACCGTTTCGTGCCACCCTGGTTGAAAGGAAGCTGGGAGGAAAGGGAACTTCTGGGCCATCTGGCGGTTACAGCCAAATGGAAAGGCGAGGAGGACTGCTTCGCCCCCCGCGTCTTCCGCGCAGCTATCGAATACCTGGAGGATAATCGAGAGGCCGATGACTCGTTCTTCCTCTGTGTAGACTGCTGGGACCCGCATGAGCCCTGGGACCCACCTCAGCACTACGTTGATCTCTACGATCCCGGTTATAAGGGCGTGGAGATGATCCATCCTCACTATGGCCCCACCGATCAAATGACCGAGCAGGAGCTGAAGCACATGCGTGCACTCTATGCAGGCGAAGTGACTATGGTGGATACCTGGTTCGGCAGGTTCATGGATAAGGTGAAGGATATGGGGCTGCTGGATAACAGCCTGATTGTCGTGACCTCCGACCACGGTCACATGCTTGGCGAGCACGGTATCGCGGGCAAGCTGACACCATATTATGAGCTGATCGACTCCGTGCTCATGATCAGGCATCCGGAAGGTATCGGGGCTGGAAAGAGGCATGGCTCGTTAGTGCAGCATCACGACCTCTGCACCACAATCCT
>DAOVAK010000242.1 GCA_030671095.1 Deltaproteobacteria bacterium
TTTCGCCGTGACTCCTCCACCTTTCTTCTGTATTTAGTAATTCCAGCCGCCTCCTCCAACATGACCCTCGTCTCTTCAGGCTTCTGTTCAATGATAGAACTGATTCTCCCCTGGCCTATGACGGAATAGGTCTTGCTCCCCAGGCCTGTATCCATGAAGATTTCCTGGACATCCTTGAGTCTGCACGGCACGTTGTTTATAAGGTATTCGCTTTCCCCGGATCGATAGAGTCGTCTCGTAATGGATACCTCGCTCTGATGGGCATATCCTGTGGGAAATGACCCATCTCCATTTTCAAAGATGAGGGAGACTTCCGCCATGCCCAAGGGTTTATAGTCGCCAGAGCCGTTGCATATGACGTCCTCCATGTTCCGGCCCCTGAGCAGTTTGGCACTCTGCTCGCCCATGGCCCATCTGACAGCATCCACGATATTGCTCTTGCCACATCCGTTCGGCCCCACAATCGCACTTATCCCCTCAGGAAAAGAGATCTCGATGCTGTCCATGAAAGATTTGAATCCCACTATGCATATCTGCTTAATCTTCATGCGAACCTCCGGTAACCGGTGGCATATTCACCTGCCCTGGCCTCCGGCTCGTTGAGCCTACGGCTTGGAGAGCGCAACGTGCCAGGAGTATAAGAAAAAATAGGCGTTTTCCATAGAACTAAATAATAAACACGTAATTAACAAAGCCAAGTCTGGGCCAGGGGTTTTACCCGCCTGCCATCGCCCGCCCTCCATAACATGGCGGCGGACAAGCCTGGCACTGGCGGGCAGGCACCTTACCGAGGATTTTTAACAAATTTATAGAACTTTGTAAATATTAAATACCACATACTGTATAATATGAATACGTTGTTCTCAATATATGGTATAATTTTCAACGACGGTACAAAAAGATATTGACAATATTTAGGCTAGTTATTTAAAATAAACTATATTATTAGCTAAATTAGGGAAAACTTTGAAAGTTTATAGTCAAACTATTAAGAATATTTCCTTTCTGCTTTTATCTCTCCTTGTCTTCATTTCGCCCTTCAACATCTCTCTGGCACAGGAAAAAGGGGAGGAGGAGACCTACTCCATCTCTCTAGTACAGACAGCAGAGGTGGGTAAAGAGATAATCGAGGTAGAGGACAAAAAAGTCCTCACAGAAACCTATAAGGTGGAAAACGGTGATTGGATATGGCAGCTTTTCAGGGAGAGGGGTCTGCTCCAAAAACACAATGTGAGCGAACTTCTCTCCATGCTGAAAACCCTGAACAAGGATTTGGAGAATCTTGATGTGATCCATCCGAATCAAGAAATCGTTATTCCTCTGGTCATCAGCCCAATCGGAGCGGGTCCTAAGCTTGCCAAAAAAACCCCTCAAACGCCCATCTCTCCTGAAATGCTCAAGGATATCAAGCTGGAGAATTACACCATCAGACGAGGAGATACTCTGGTAAAGGTGATAAGAAGCCGTTACGAGATCTCTGATGAGAAGCTCTATAACGAGTACCTGGAGTTGCTCAGGGGACTAAATCCTTCCATCGAGGATTTGGACGCCGTCAATCCTGGTCAAGTCGTCAGGCTACCCATCTGGACGCCTCAGGTGGTCAGAGCGCCTATTGCGCCCAAAGCCTCCCTCAAACCTGAGCGTATAGCACAAGAAGCACGTCGAACCGCGCTGGGCTATCAGTTAGGGCAAATCTTCACCCACATGGGGGAGGAATGGCTACAAACAGGGCACCATTTCATCCCCTTAAAATCTGGTGGTCACATAGATCTGAAGGCGAATTCCTTTCCTATCATCAATCTCTTCAACGGCTATAAGGTCATTGTGGACTTGCACAATGCACTGCCGGAAAAAATGAGCACGGTCATTGAGTCAAGTTGGCAGAACTATGCAATCGTACATCTGAATAAGGATGACAATCTGCGGACAGCCTTCGATAAGATACTCTCCGCATGTCACTATTCAAAAATTTACAAGCTGGGTGAACCCATCGAACTGCGAGGAGACATCCCTTTCCGAATTGCTGGCGACTGGATTATCAAGCCGACCGCTGCGCCGAGCGGTGAAAAGGAAAAGATGATAATGATTACCCTCGTGGATGAGCGTACCCCCAGGACGCCCCGGGCGATTCAGGATTTTCTGCGTACCCAGGGTATCAAGGCTATTGATTATCCCCCCGCAGATGATGCCGTTGAACCATCCGCTGGCAAGTTGGAGGTTTTGAAGGCCGGGAATGATATCTCATCCCTCATTGAGACCATACTGAATTTGACCGGACAACCCTTTTCGCGAGGGGTCGAGATTCCTATTTACAAGAGCGGAAAGGCCAATTTCAATCTGGTCATGAAGGCCGACTTCTTCCTAAAGGTCAACGGGAAGGACTGCATTATCGATCTGAAAGGACTGGAACCTGATATCGCCACCCTGCTTGAGGAGCATCAATTCAGGGTCCTTCTCCTTGCGGGCGATAAAGATCCTTCATCTATCGTATCCAAGACCCTTGATCTTTTGGGTGTGCAATTCGATTCCAAGCCCCATGATTTCATGGCTGCTGAGAGGGATCAGCAAAAGAACGTCAGGCTCACTATTACCGGCATCGTCTTTCAGGCAAACAGTGGTAAAAACATCTTCGCCACCCCCCTCGAAATCCCTGATGACATAGCCCTCTTTCTCTCCCAGAGGGGATACGACATCTTGAACCTGACCCTCTCCTGAAGTCTATCGAACGCCAGCCCCCCTTACCCTGCGATTTTCACCCTTTCCCCCGTCCCTCCGTTCCAAGTGCCCGTCCACTTACACGCCCTCCAACTTTTATATTGCTAACACGTTACAGATTTACTACACGGGTTATACATGACGCCTCGGATCGCCCTTATTTCCACACCATGGCCCCTATTTAATCGCCCTTCCATTCAACTGGGAGCGCTCAAGGCCTTTGTCCGCCTGAATCTTCCCCATGTCCAGGTGGACACACACCACCTCTATCTGAGTGTTGCCCACCTGTTGGGCTATGATCTCTATGGCCAGATTTCAGAGAGGACCTGGCTCTCAGAAGCCCCCTATGCGGCCCTCCTCTATCCGGAACAACGAGAAACCATTGCTCACTTTTGGCGCAGACAGTCATCCCGTCGTTCCCTTATCCAGAAATGGCATTTCAATGAAATCCTGGACCGTCTGGAAGATGCGTCCCATGGGATACTCAGTATCCATTGGCAGGACTATGATCTGGTGGGCCTATCCATCTGTTTTGGCCAGCTGACCAGCGCCCTCTACTTTATCCATCAAATGAAAAAGGCGGCGCCTGAGCTCAAGGTGGTTGTCGGCGGGTCGGCCTGTGCAGGGGATTTGGGCCGTAGCCTGCTGGATCTGTTTTCGGAAATAGATTTTGTGATCAGTGGGGAGGGGGAGTTGCCTCTCGTCCATCTCATAAAACAGCTCTCCCATTCAGATGGGAAGAGAAAAACGGAACCCATGCCCGGCCTTTTTGACCGGAATGATAGCTCCGAGTCTGACACCCAAAAGTTTAGTCAACTACCGGAGCTGGACCAGCTACCCATACCCGATTATAAGGACTACTTTTCGCTCCTCAATGCCTTTGAACCTGAAAAGGTCTTTATCCCCAAGCTCTCTATGGAGATATCTAGGGGGTGCTGGTGGGGTAAGAATCTTGGGGGTAAAGCCCACAGGGGTTGTGCCTTCTGTAATCTGAACCTTCAATGGCAGGGCTATCGTGCCAAATCGCAAGAGAAAGTCGTTACGGAACTGAATGCCCTTACGGAGAAGTACCAGACCCTTTCTGTCTCCTTTATGGACAACCTCTTGCCATCCAGGGACCTGGAAGGGTTATTTGATAAGGTTGCACAGTTGAAGAAAGATCTTCGCCTGTTTGCCGAGATCAGGGCTACCACATCTATCAATGAACTGTCAGCCATGGCCGATGCGGGTATGCGCGAAGTTCAAGTGGGTATTGAGGCCTTGAGCACTCGCCTCCTAAGAAAGATTCGCAAGGGAACTTCAGCCATCCAGAATCTGGAGATCATGAAAAACTGTGAATCTCCGGGGCTCCCCAATCTGAACAGCAACATCATCCTTGAATTCCCAGGAAGCGACCAGATGGACGTGGAAGAAACCCTTGCCAATCTCCAGTTCACCCGTCCTTTCAGGCCCCTGAAAGGGATACCCTTCTGGTTGGGCTTCGGGAGTCCGGTATGGCAGGATCCAAAATCCTACGGATTGAGACGGGTCCACAACCACCCATTCTATGCAAAGCTTTTTCCCCCTGAGATATTCCGGGGATTGAAGCTCATCATGCAGGGCTACCATGGTGGTCTGAGGCATCAGCAACGCCTTTGGCGTCCTGTGAAGAGGCGATTGGAAGCGTGGAGGACCGCCTATTCTCAACTCCATCAGGACCCGGGGAGCGACCCTATCCTCTCTTATCAGGATGGAGGAAACTTCCTGATCATTCGACAAAGAGGCTATGGAGCCGATGATATGACCCATCGCCTGAAAGGCACCTCTCGAAAGATCTATCTTTTTTGTGAGAAGAACCGTTCCATATCCCAGATCCTGGCCAGCTTTCCGGGTTTTGGGGAGGAGAAGGTGCGGTCCTTCCTGGACATGATGGTTGAAAAAAGGCTCATGTTCCGAGAAGGGGAGCGTTACCTGAGCCTGGCCGTACCCATCAGGGGATGGAAATTGAGATAGGTCCCACAGATTTGAAAAAATTCTGTTCAGTGGTTAACTTTGTCATCAAATCAATACATGGCGAAGCTTCGCCTTGAATAGACGGGTTGATGGAGCAAGGGTTACATTGCTTGTAGGGTAGCGATACTGGATATTGGATGCTCGATGCTGGATAAACTGAGAGAGAATTCTTTTATCTAGAATCCCCGCCTGCCTCGCCTGCGCGAGAGCAATGGCGGGCAGGCAGAGACCAGCATCCAGTATCAGGTGTCAATTTATAGGAATCACTACCTACTCCAAAACCCTGGCCCAGACCTGGCTTTTGGCGTTTGAACTTTAAAACTGTCGCTTCGCAAATATGACATGGGCGTAGCACAATCCACATAAATAGCGCTCTCCGAGGCGTAGGCTCTACCCTCCGGCCTGTAAGCCCGACGGGCTCGAAGCGGAGCCGGACCCCAGGTCGTGCTCGACACAAATCTTGCGAGAATTGCTTAAACGACATTTAGTGGAGGAGCATGATGTGAGAGGAAAACTCATCGCCAAAGAAACCGG
>DAOVAK010000693.1 GCA_030671095.1 Deltaproteobacteria bacterium
CAGTCTCCATCTAACTCCTCAAATCGGTCTCTATTATATTTAGCCACAGACCCATGCATACCTATTAGACAGGATATACAGGATAAACAGGATCGCTTAAGGGGCAATGTGGAGTGCCCGCTGGATGTAAAAAGTAAGCTCGCTTACTTTTGAGCTCCTACGGGCCTCCACATAAGTCCCGATGAGGTATCATCGGGACACCCTGCTATGCGGGGACCTTAAGCGATGTTGGCCGATCTATGGATAATCCAGTAAATCCTCTTGATCCTGTCCACTAACTCTGAGTGTGTCGGCGGTTGCTCCCTCAGGCCTCTACAATGGCCCCTTTGGGACACACAAAAAGGCACTGACCACAATCGGCGCAGATCTGTCGGTTGATGTCGGTGCGCCCTAATTCCTCATTATGAAAAAGGGCAGGGCACTCAAAGCGATCGAGGCAAAAATTACATTCTTTGCAATCATCCGTGATCTGTGTCTTTATCTTTTCTGGGATCGCCTCATCCGGGTAAGCGATCACACAGGGGTGACGGGCGATGATAACGGCGATACCACCTTCAGGTTCATTCACATACTCAGCTGCCTTTTTGATAACGCCAGTCATTTTTTTGATATCATAAGGATCTACAACTTCAATGAAGTCCACGCCACATCCTGCGACAGCTCTTTCCAATGCGATAGCCTTTCCCTCGCTTCCGTCCGCCTTTATTCCCAGGGCGGGTGTTGGCTGCATACCGGTCATGGCCGTTGTCATGTTATCAAGGATTACCAGGGTGAATCGTGCGCCATTGTAGACGGCATTCAATAGACCGGCCGTTCCCGAATGGAAAAAGGTGGAATCCCCTATGGTCGCCACGATGGGTTGCTCCACCTTATCCTGGGCAAATGAATGATAGAATCCGGATGCCAATGTGATTGCGGCGCCCATATCCAGGCAGGTATCCACCGCGCCCAGATTGAGCCCCAAGGTATAGCAGCCAATGTCAGAGGTGAAAATGGCTTTGGGCTTCACCTTTCTTATGGCGAAAAATGCGGACCTATGAGCGCATCCCGGACAGAGGGTGGGTCGCCGAACGGGCAACTGAAGACTTTGCACCAGTTCCAGGGCTTCTTGATCTTCAACTCGAGTAAAGGGCTCAAGATCTAACTCTTCCAAAACCTGGCTCACCATCCCATGCACGACCCGGGGAGCCAATTCGCCTTCAGGGGGCACATGGCCCGAAAGACGTCCCAAAACTTTTTCACGGTCCCTCAGAAAGTACTCTATAACCGTGTCTGTCTCTTCGATGACGAGCACCTTGTGGCAGGCAGACATGAACTCCAAGGCGAGACCCTCAGGAAAGGGGTAGGGTGTGCCTATTTTGAGGAGAGGGATATCGGTCCGGCTTTCTTCCCATAAGATATCCCGGATGACAGCGTAAGGAACGCCCCCTGCGATGATTCCCAGCGGGTAGCTTTTAGCCGCCTCCAGATTGTGGAAATTGACCTGTGAGAGGCCCTCGAATCGTTTCCCAATCTCATTCAGTTTTTTGTTCAATTCACCATGGAGTATGAGACGGAAACGGGGGGTCGCAGCCCACCTCCCAGGGTCCTTTTCAAAGGAGGCCTCTTTTCCATCCTTTTTTATGGAACCGAATTGGATATTTTGCCGAGCGTGGCAGACCCGAATGGCAGGTCTCAGGATAATCGGAATCCTAAATGCCTCTGATATGTCCAGGGCGAGGCCAACCATCTCCCTGGCCTCCTGAGGACTGGAAGGGTCCAATACAGGGACTTTCGCAAGACGGGCCATGAGACGGGTGTCCTGCTCAGTCTGGGAGGAGTGGGGGCCGGGATCATCGCAAGAGATAATCACAAATCCCCCAACCGTGCCTGTATAGGCAGCGCTCATCAGGGAGTCGGCCGCCACATTGAGTCCCACCTGCTTCATGCAACAGGCCGCCCTCTTGCCTGTAACAGATGCTGCAAAGGCGTTATCCAGGGCCACTTTTTCATTGGTGGACCATTCCACGTAGGTGTCAAGACCCTCCGATTTCACCAGGCGGATCACTTCAGGCAGGATCTCTGAACTGGGCGTGCCTGGATAGGATGTGACGACCTGACACCCCGCCTCTACGAGACCGAGCGCAATGGCCCCATTTCCCAAAAGGATTTCTTCTCTGCTCATGTCTCTTCTTTTATCCTCTTTTTTGCTTCTTCGATCAGTTCCACCAAAGAGAGCATCTTTGGTTTTGGAGGTTT
>DAOVAK010000578.1 GCA_030671095.1 Deltaproteobacteria bacterium
GCATATACTTCAGCATACAAGAATCTTTCATATCATCTTCATTCCCCGTGACCTCATTCTTCATGTCAGGGCGAGTGTATGATCCTCGCGATCTAATTCAGATATTTATGTCCTTATCGTCTCAGAGAGGAGCTTTTCATGACATCGGAACAGAGGGCGGACGGGGCGGCCTTGGTGCAAAACATTATACAGACCTTTATAAGCGACTCTTCACAAAACAGCCTTCAAAACCAAAACGATGAGAAGGCCTTTGATCAGCCTCTTGTGGGCTTCTCCAGCGGCAATGATCCCCTGTACGAAGATTTTAAAGCACACGTGGGGCCCTTTCACTGGACACCGTGGGAGATCTTTAACAAGACATTCCCGGACCTTCAAGTCAATCCAGGAGAGTTGTCCGTCATCAGCTGGATACTTCCCCAGACCGAAACTACCAAGCAGGATAACAGAAAACAGACCCAATATCCGTCCGAAAGATGGGCCAGGGCCCGCGTTTTCGGTGAAGAATTCAATAATAAACTCAGGGAAAATATTGTGAACCATCTCGAAGTCGAGGGATACGAGACCGTGGCACCGATGCTCAGTCCCCTGTGGTCGAGAAGGAAATCGGAAGAGTTCTGGCTTTCGTCAACCTGGTCTGAACGGCATGCAGCCTATGCCTCGGGTCTCGGCACCTTCGGCCTCTGTGACGGACTGATTACACCGGTCGGCAAGGCCATGCGCGTGGGTTCGGTGGTGGCTCGTATCCAGTTGCCTCCCACCCCTCGCCCTTACAAGGATCACTACGAATATTGTCTCTTTTTCACGCACGGTATCTGCGGTGAGTGCATCCCGCGATGTCCCGTCGGCGCCATTACCGAAGAGGGGCATAACAAACTCAAATGTCACAAACATCTAAGGCATTCCGTGCCTGGTTATATAATGACCCATTTTGGGTTCAAAGGACGGGGATGCGGTCTGTGTCAGACCAAGGTGCCCTGTGAATCAAAGATTCCCACCAAGCAAGATGTGTCGGAAGAGGAGGGAAGCTCCCCGCCTACAAGGCGGGGCATCTTGTAAATAAAGAATAAAGGAGCAGAGATGAGATACGATTATCCCGTTATAGACTGTGATGTGCTCGTCATCGGGGGTGGAAGCGCCGGTGCCATGTCTGCCATCCGTGCAAAGGAGGTTGATCCTAATCAGAAGGTCGTGGTTTTTGAAAAGGGAGAAATCAAGTACTCGGGTTGTATCGCCAGAGGTATGGATGCCCTCAATATCGTTGCCGTGCCGGGCATATCCACCCCGGAGCTCTATGTGGAATCCAACAGTCTTGCCTGCGAAGGCATCATGGATGAACCGGTCAACTATCGTATGGTCCAGAGGAGCTGGGAGTTGCTGAAAAAGCTTGAATCCTGGGACATCTGCTTCCCTGTGGATGAAAAGGGCCAATATGAAGTTCTTCAGGTACATCCCAAGGGGAAATTCTGTGTGACCATGAAAGAGCCTGAGCTAAAGACCATTCTGGCCAAGCGGGTTATGGACTTGGGTGTTCAGGTCATCAACCGGACCATGGCCGTCGAACTCCTCAAAAACGGAGACAGGGTGACCGGGGCCATTGGCATGAATGTTCGCACCGGTGAGGTCATTGTCTGCAAGGCCAAGGCGGTTATCCTATCAGCCGGAGGCACGGCAAGGTTTGGGCTGCCCAACAATGGCTATCTTTACGGGGTTTATGATTTTCCGGGCAACACGGGTGATGGTTATTGCTTGGCTTACCGAGCAGGTGCAGAACTGAGTGGTTTTGAGTATACCCTCATCTATTACATCATCAAGGATATCAACGCCCCACTTCTCTATATCACCCTGACGCGGGGGGCTAATCTCTTGAACGCCTTTGGAGACCGGCGCGACAAAGAGCACCCCTCCATTAAGTCCATGTTACAGGAAGACTTCGAGGGTCGAGGGCCCATGCGCATTATCATGAGCCACCTTCCCGAAAAGAAGATCAAGGAAATTGAGGATATACTCTTTACGACTGAACGTCCTGTGCAGGAGCGCTTCTTCCAGGGCCGAGACGTGAATTTCCGTAGCGGCGAGATTGAACTCTGGCCCACAGAGTGTTTTTTGTGTGGAGGCCATGGACTGACCGGGGTTCGTGTCAATGAGCAAGCAGAAACGGCGGTTCCAGGACTCTACGCTGCGGGAGACACTTCTCTGGTGGCCCGCGGTCATCTTTCTGGGGCGTTTGTCTTTGGCGAGATTGCTGCAGAAAGCGCAACCGAATATGCCTCCCGTGCCCAAACGGTGGAACTGGGAACAGAGCAGGTGGACGCTTTTCTGAAGTGCCGGGATGCCAAGTTCAATCAGAGCGGCAATCCCATTCCCATTGAGGAGTTTGAATACAAAGTGAGGCGGATGATCAACGACTACATCGTGCCTCCGAAAAACGATTACAAGCTGAACAATGCCCTCTGGTGGATGAACCGGTTTCGCAAGGAGTTGGTCGATTTGGTCCGCGTAAATGATGTGCACGACCTCTTTAAGGTCTATGAAGTTGAAAACATTATACAGTGCGCGACCATGAGCGCCCTCGCCTCCAGGGAGCGGAGGGAAAGTCGATGGGGGCTATGGCATTACCGAACCGATTATCCTGACCTAAATGACCAGGAGTGGCTAAAACATATCGTCCTGACACAGGGAGAGGCACCCGAAGACGTCAAGATCTCCCACAAAGAGATTATCAAGTTATAAAATCACTTCCACCCTCCGTAGCAGAGCTACTGCG
>DAOVAK010000462.1 GCA_030671095.1 Deltaproteobacteria bacterium
GCTCAAACACTTGAAGGAAGATCGCGCGGCTGCCGCCATCGAGCAGGCTGTGGAAGATGCGCTCCTGAGCCGAGACAATCATACACCAGACCTGGGAGGCAAGGCCACCACCCAGAGCCTCACCCAGGCCATTATTGATCGGATAAATTGATCCTAAGGAAAATCCTTGTTTTGGGGTTTCCAGCCCGTGTTGTCTTGAGGCTCTTGCTCCCTTTGCGAATAAATCTTCTTTAGTTGTTCTCTATCCAATTTCACCAACTTATCCATGATTGGTTCGAATTTTCCCTCCTTGATCTCTCTAATCCTCCCCTGAAGATTTTTGGAAGGAGGCAGAACGTTCCTACCATAAATTCTCCGAGCCAGCATGGCGATCTGATGTTGAGAGAGCTCAGCGGGGCATTTAAAGGCACAGGTTCCACACATTATGCATTCGAAAGAAAGCTCAGCTACTTCCTCGATATCTCCTCTCATGGCCGCAGCAATGTAGTCCATCACCTTGATCTCTTGCGGGCAGACACGGGTGCAGGTATTGCACTGGAGGCATCTCAATAATTCGGGGTAAACCTTGACTAAGACCAAATCATCGCCACTTAGGTAGCTGAGGTCATAGACTTCCTTATGGGACGGAACGAATCCGACCTGGGTAAGCTGCATCTTTGGTTCAATCACCGTCTGGCAGGCTAACACGATTTTCAATTTATAATCCCCAGGAATACGATATTCGGTCACACAGGCGCCACAAATTCCCCCTCTGCACCCACAGTTTCTCACAAACTGGTAGCCTACATACTCCATCGCCTTCTGGATCGTGAGGGTCTCTGGAACTTCATACCGTTTCCCAAAGATGTAAATGGGTATAAACCGGTTCTTCTGAGATCGTCCTTTTCCTGAAGTCTTTTTTGCTGTTTCCATGATATATTCACTTGACTAACTATTGGTGAACCTGAGTAAGGGCCCTTTCAAACCGGTAATCCGGAAAGATCAAAGGAGACTTCAGCTTTTTCTGAATACCGAGCTTTTTCAAAGCATCGTGATATTCCTTCACATGTTGGAGGGTGAGTTTCCCTGTTTTGATTTCCTTTGATCTGAGAGCAGCTGTAATCCCAACCCTTCGCCCGAAGACAAAGATATCTAAAAGGGAATTTCCTCCCAATCGGTTTCGGCCATGTACGCCTCCTGAAGCCTCCCCAGCTACAAACAGATTTCTCACAGTACTTTCCCCATTGACATCGATTTGAATACCTCCATTTTGATAGTGCTGGGTGGGATAGATGAGGACGGGAAATTGCGTGATGTCAATTCCGAACGTTCTGAATCGGTGGAAGAGATGAGGGAAAATCCGATGAATTGTCCCGCTTCCCTTGACAATATCCACCAACGGCGTATCTAACCACACTCCGACCATCCCCGTTGGAGTCTCTACTCCTTTTTTCCTCTCTATTACTTCCCTGATAACTGCCGAAGAACTGATATCTCTCGTCTCAAGTTCATTGATGAATCGGTCACCCTCCACATTTACAAGTTGGGCGGTCCACCCTCGAAAGGCTTCTGAAACCAGTAACCCGAAGATCTGTTCGGGGTAGGCTGTACCAGTAGGATGGAATTGAGTGGCATCGAGGAAGACGACCTTCGCACCTGCACGGTTAGCGATCACCAGCCCATCTGCTGTGGCTCCATAGTGGTTCGTCGTGGGGAAATTCTGGATATGTATTCGACCAATCCCTCCTGTGGCCAAGACTACTGTCTTAGCCTTGATAAGAAATTGTTCTTGGGTATCCAAATTAAGAAAAATAGCCCCAGAGCAGCCCCCAGATGCATCATAAACTAATTCGATCGCAGCAGAGAATTCAAGGATATCAATTTCATGGTTATAGAGCTCATCGCGCAGCACCCGCATCATATCCAGGCCGCTGTAATCTGCTGCAGAGTGAACTCGCCTTCGACACTGCCCCCCAGCAAAAGAGGCCAGATATTCACCATCCGGTCTCCGATCAAACATAACCCCTAACTGAGTTAACCAATCAAGGATCATGGGTGCATCGTGAGCAAGGGCTCGAACCAATTCAGGGTGGTTATAGAATCCCCCTCCTCCCAATGTATCCAAGTAATGGAGGGCAGGTGAATCATCCTCAGAGGTAGCTGCTTGAATCCCTCCCTCGGCCATGATCGTGTTTGAATCTCCAATTCTCATTTTCGTGGCAAGAATTACTTTGGCTCCATTCTCCTTGGCAAAGATCGACGCCGTTACACCCCCACCCCCTCCGCCAACCACGAGAACATCGGTCTCATATTTGGGGTTGGAAAGATCGAAATGATCTGGGTCGACTATGCTTTTCCCCTCAAAGAGATCCGCCAATTCATTGGGTATTCTCTCTCCTCTATTTACGCCTACCTGAATCTCCCTTCTCACTCCCTCCCGGTAGTCTGGGTGATATTGTTTGAGGAGGACTTCCCTTTCGGATAAGCTCAGGAGGGGAATTTTCTGCTCGATCCTCGTCTCTCGAGTTGCTTCGAGCCGTTTGATCGATTCCATCATGCTTTCAGGATATGCCATATTTTCTCTCTTCCTTTAAACTCATTATAGCAAAACTACTTAATACTTTCTCTATAGTTAACCCTCCGCCAATCATGGAAGGATCTGCTCCATTTTCCTCCAGCATTGCGTAAAAGGTTTGTAATTCAAATTAAGCTTTCAAAAGCCATTCTAGAGGAAAACGCTTACAAAACATTTATTATAGGCAGGAAAGGATGTCAATGTAAGAGGGAGAAGGGTTGGGGAATTAAAGGAGCCCTGACCTAGGTTAACTTGAGGAGCTGACCGGCTCCCTCTATCCCTCGAAACGCCAAAGGGGGTGCAATGTGTGACAATTGTACTAGGAAGGTATCCCTTTTTCCATCTTCCAGAGGTTCGAGATAAGGAATTGGATCTCCCTTTTGGAAAGGCCTTTTACTCAGCGGGTATTTTTTTTGCCACTTCTTACCGTAATATAGCCTCTGATCTCCTGAAAAATTTTAGGGCCGATGCTCCACAAATGGGGAAGGTCGATTTTGCCCGTATGGTCGTGATGTGGGAGGTGTCGTACTTTTTTCCCATCCAATCTATATTCAATGGAAGCAAATGCAGAATCGGGTAGGGAGTTGATATACTTCCGCGTCCATTTCTCGGCCCGAAGGATCGATGGAGATATTACCGTAGCAAGAATCAAAATAGAAAGAATAGCGCATTCCCCTTTCCCGAACATGGCCTTTCCCCAATGACGGTCTTTCGTGGTTTTACTCAAATCCCTTTACCCCCACCGAAGAACTCTTCAAACATTCCAAAACCCGCTTCACGGGACTTGATGTTTTTCAACAGAAAACTTGAAACC
>DAOVAK010000337.1 GCA_030671095.1 Deltaproteobacteria bacterium
TTTGATATTGTCATCTTGGACATCATGGGGGTTAATGGTTTCGAGCTCCTGAAGACCTCAGTAGGGAGGGGCTTCCCAACCGTTATGCTCACGGCTCATGCCCTCACACCAGAAGCCCTTAAGAAATCCATAAAACTTGGGGCCGTTTCTTTCCTGCCCAAGGAAAAGATGCCAGAGCTAGAGGATTTCTTGGCTGATGTGGTTCTCGGGGGTGGAAAGCCCGTATGGAAAAAGCTCTTTGATCGACTTGGGGCCTCTTTTAACAGAATTTTTGGCCCGGATTGGAAGCTAAAGGACGCGTTTTTCCAAGAATTTGAGCAAGCTCTGAGGGAGAGCGAAGAGGACAGATAGGAGATTGTACGCCCATTCTTTTGTTTGATGTCATAACGGGTAAACAGAAAAAACAAAGATTAGGAGGATCCTATGAAACCACGTGGTGAAGACTTATTGAGAAAGATGTTTGACAATCCACCTCCTAAACCAGGAATTCCAGATGAAACCAAGCTTCCACGTATTCCCTCTGCGCGGATACCATGTACCCCAGAGATTTTACAGGATCGTCTCAATACTTATGTCCAAATGGTGCTCGATGAAGGGGCTGATGAAGCAAAGATCGTGAGGGCCCAAGACATTCCACAGGATCCGCGGGTCATTTTGAAATGTTTTCATCCCAAGTGTCCCGCTTATGGTCGGAGCGGAAGTTGTCCTCCCCATATTCAAGGTGATTTTCAAAAAGCTAAGGAATACCTCAACGCCTATGAATGGACCATCGTTTATCGGGTTAACCTCCCCAAGGAAAGACTGTCATACTTCACTGGTCCCTCTCACTTTGAGGCTTTGAGGAGTAAGGAATACTATCATGTTTCAGGCTCGATTTTGCGGTATGTCTATGGGATGGGCGACGTGATAGAGAGGGCTGCCTTTTATGATGGTCATTATTTTGCCGTCAATTGCCACTTTGGTCCCTGTCTTCAAGAGTATTGCGAAGAATTCAAGGAGTGCCAGGAGATTAAGGTGGGTAGATGCCGTTTCCCCTATAAAGCCAAACCAAGCGTAGAGCAATTCTTTTCCATTGATTTTTTGAAATTGGCTGCTCAGTTAGGGTGGGAGTATCATATGCTTGGGCCCTGCGCCTTTCTCCAGGATTTTCCGGAGGAATATCAGCCCTATTTCATCGGACTGATCCTGATTACCTAGCTTACATGGAGACTTCCAGATAGTCGTCTTGCCACAAATACATATCTTAGATGCGAGGGAGATGTAAGTAATGGAGCGGATAGAAAAGGCCTCTTGCGGACGTATGGATCATGGCGGCTGTGGTCTGTTGGTACATATTGAAGAGGGAAGGGTTACTAAAATCAAGGGAGATCCAGATTCTTTTACAAGAGGATATGTCTGCGCCAAAGGCCTTGCCCATGGGGAACGCCTCTATCATCCGGATCGACTGAAATACCCCCAAAAAAGAATCGGGGAAAAAGGCGAAAACCAATGGAAAAGGATTTCCTGGGATGAGGCCTTTGAAGCAATTACGGAGAAATTGGTAGCCTGCAAAAACCGGTCGGAGCCTGAAAAAGCCCTGTTTCTTCAAGGGACTCCAAGGGGACTGGAAAACATGCTTCTTTATCGGTTCGCCCATAGTTTTGGTAGCCCTAATGTGGCGGCCACTGGCACCGTCTGTTTCGCACCAAGGCTGGGCGCTTCAATTCTCACAAACGGATTTTATCCTCACCCCGATCTTGAACATCCCCCAGAACTGATTCTCGTATGGGGCGCCAACCATCTTGCCACAAATGCCGATGGCGTTCTGGCCCCCGAGGTTGGCCTAACTGTACGGAGGGGATCGAGGTATGCCTTAATCGATCCGCGCAAAAGCAATCTGGCTTCCAGATCAGAGATTCACCTCCAAATCAAACCAGGTACAGATCTACTTCTCGCGTTAGGGATGATCAAGGTGATCATAGAGGATGAGTTGTATGACCGGGAATTTGTTGAAGAGTGGACGGTTGGCTTTGATGCGTTGAGGACACATGTCAAGCCATATTCGCTGGGCGATATTGAGAAGGAAACATGGATTTCCCAGGAGGATATTAAGAAGACGAGCAGATTATATGCCCGTGCCGGTTCCGCCTGCATCCTTTGGGGAAATGCCATTGATCATACCATTAACAACGTTCAAACGGCCCGTGCCTTACTCATACTCATGGCGTTGAGTGGCAATCTGGACAGACCAGGAGGCAATATTAAGGCTTCCACACCCAGAGCAGTGAGACCAACCCAGTTCATGCTCACCAATAAGTACAGGGAGATCCGCCATAAAATGATTGGGGCCAACTATAAGCTCTCCTCCATGCTCGGCTTCACCCCCTATCATCTCGCTATAAAGGCCATGCTTCATGAGGATCCCTATAAAATAGATTTTGCATATGCCCAAGCAACGAATCCACTCATGGGATATCCAAATGCTGAGGAGACCTTCAGGGGCCTTGAAAAGGTGGATTTTCTGGTGGTGGCTGAGTTGTTTATGACACCGACCGCGCAATTGGCGGATATGGTCTTGCCTGTGGCAGCCCATTTTGAGTTTGATGACCTGGGTTATTACGGTCAACCTTGGGGAAAGATTCTGGCGAGACCCAAAATTGTCGAACCCCCAGGTGAATGTCTCTCGGATGTAAAGATCCTCAATGAGTTGGCCATGAGATTGGGTCTGGAAGATCCATTTTGGAAAGATGAAGAGGCGTGTATCAACTATCTACTGGAGCCTTCTGGCGTGCGTTTTCAGGAGATGAAGAAGATGGGGATGATTGCGGAGAAGAAGACCTATGAGGAGTTCAAGAAGAAAGGATTTCGCACGCGATCAGGAAAGGTCGAGCTCTACTCTTCATGGATGGAAAAAAACGGGTATCCCCCTTTACCGGTTTTTTCTCCCCTGGAGGATGACTCAGAAGAAGAATTGGACATGGTACTCACGTCCGCCAAGATTCATGTCTTTTTCCACTCCATGAATAGAAACCTTCCCTCGCTGCGGAAGAAAAACCCGGAGCCAATGGCGGACCTGAATCCTGACACGGCCAAAGATATGGGTGTACGGGAAGGTGAATGGATCTGGGTGGAAAACAAGCAGGGAAGGGCAAAGTTCAAGGTGAATTTAAATTCTGGCTTACATCCGAATGTTGTCCTGGGAGAACATGCATGGTGGTTTCCTGAGAGAGATGCTGCAGGGCTCTATGACTGGAAAACGTCCAACATCAACATGTTGACAAAGAATGACCCTCCCTACGAACCTTCGCTCGGAAGTGTTAATCTGAGGGGAATCTCCTGTCGTATTTACAAGGTTTGATCCACTTTTTTCTTTTCCTCTGGGTCGCCCAACTGGCAACTCTGTCTCATTCAGGTGGAAATCCCCAATTTGGGCAAGACATATGCCTGAAGGACGATCCAAACAACAATAAACAATAGAAACCACCAGATACTCATTTCGTTCACCTTCCCCTTCTAACTCTGTTCAACCTATTTGAAGTCTGAATTATTCCCCCCCTGCACAGCACACGGCTGAGAAGATCAGGCTCAGGAGAAACCGCTGGAGGATGGGCCGCATGAGGAGGACAGGTCCCCAGCGCCAGAGGATGCGCCACATGAAAAAGAAGACATGAGTCTGCACGTATCCCCATCACCACATGCAGGGCATAAGTATTCATCTTCACAATCAGATGTCATTACGAGCTCTTCAAAGACACATCCACACTTATTGCATTGGTATTCGTAGATTGGCATTTCACCTCTCCTCTCAGGTGAGTGTTGTTTGGGGCAAAACTATAATAGCCAAAGGATATTATAAGTCGTAATACTTTAGCCGTTTGAAAAGCGCCCGAGGCGTTTAAAAAGCGGTTGGGCTAACCGGCATTCTCTGGAGGGGCCAAAAAATTTGCGCAATGCCCTTAAGTATGGCGCACAAAGCGCGAGAGCTCTGAGGGCGATGTTCTCTCATCGTTGAACTTGGCCCGGTCTTTATTTGGCCGGCCTGTGTGCGCAGGCGTCAAGGCAAGGGAGGCCGTCGAAGGAAACGTGCACAGAAGGCAGGGTTTTTGGCCCCTTCAGAGAACCCCGCTCAGCCCACCGAGGGTTTTTGCACGGCTGCTTCAAAAGGCCAAAATATTACTTAAACTCAAATAGTTTTAATATGTTATTAAAGTATAGCATTAATCCAGTAATTGTATCGCGAACGTTCCCCAAAACTTCCAGGTCATGCCTTCAGGGAAT
>DAOVAK010000766.1 GCA_030671095.1 Deltaproteobacteria bacterium
GTGCTGAAGAGGAAATCGACATCCCTTCGGAGTCAGGGTTCGTGATTATTCATACGGCCGCGGTAGAGGGTCGTCCACGAGGTGCCCTTTTGAGCCAGGCCAATATTGTCTTTGTAAACTTGGCGATGATGTTCGAAAATAATCTTGGACCTGATGACTGTCACATCTGCATCCTCCCCCTCTTTCACATTGCGGGCCTGGCCCTGGCCATGGCCGTGATGCACGCCGGAGGGAAAAACGTTATTATCGAACGTTTTGATCCGGAACTGACTCTTCAATTAATTGAGAAGGAAAAAGGCACGACCTTTTTCAACTTTGCCCCGATCCTGAAGATGCTCATGGACAAGTACGAGGAGGGCTCTTATGACATATCGAGTATCCGAAACGTTTCAGGGCTTGACCACCCGGAAAATGTTGAGCGTTTCTTAAAGCTTGTGCCGAATGCCGATTACGGGATCGGATTTGGACAGACGGAGGTCATGGGGGTAAGCGGGTGTCTCGTACAAGAGAAACCGGGTAGCGCCGGAAAACCCTCTCCTTTCGTAAGAGTAGCCCTCTTTGACGATTATGACAATGAGGTTCCCATGGGAACCCCTGGTGAGATCTGCGTCCGTTCTCCAGCGGTCTTTCTCGGATACTGGGGCCTGGATGAAGATAACGCCTATACATTTCGAAATGGCTGGCACCATACAGGAGATATCGGCCGTTTTGACGAGGATGGATACCTCTGGTACGTGAAGCGAAAGGCGGAGAAGGAGTTGATCAAACCGGGCGGGGAGAACGTATATCCGGCCGAAGTGGAAAAAACGATCCGCGAGCACGAAAAGGTCGCTGAAGTCAGCGTCATCGGTGTTCAGGATGAAAAATGGGGTGAAGCAATCAAGGCCGTATGCGTTCTAAAACCGGGGGAATCTCTGGACCCGAAGGAACTGGCCGAATTTGTGGCCTCCAAAATTGCACGGTATAAAAAACCGCAATATGTGGACTTCGTGGATGCCCTTCCAAAAACCGAGGATGGAGGAATTGACCGGGATCAGGTGAAGAAGGAGCACGGCGGAAAATATTGATAGCTGCCTTTTCTTTGGTCGTAAATATTCGGTTAATCCGTCACCCTTAGATCGTCAATCGGTGTACAGGACCAACATCATCCTGGTTCTCGTTGCCCGTCCGGAAGGGTTATTGGGCACCGAGTTTAAGAAAAGGGTATGAGGGAAGGGGGATTCTATCAAGCTCTAAACCCATTAGGCGAGTGAGTCAACATGGGTTAAATTAGGACGCAGATTTTCGCCGATACACGCAGATATTAATAATTTTTATATTCTTAATCCAAAAAATCTGCGTTCATCTGCGTCCAAAAAGGAAATTCCTATACAATCAAGTTACAAGAATGCGCAAACTGGCTCCTCTCATCACCTTGGCAGTAGTTGTCATTGTAGCCACGATGGCTTACATCTACGCTGGCAGCGATGGCAAGACGCCCACCTTCCGCCTTGCACGGGTTGAGCGCGGGCCGGTTGTGAGCACGGTTTCCTCCACGGGTACGCTCAACGCGGTAATCACGGTTCAGGTAGGCTCCCAGGTCTCGGGCCAGATCAAGGAGCTTTCAGCGGACTTCAACTCGGAGGTGCGGGAGGGCCAGGTTATCGCCCGGATCGACCCCGAGAACTTCGAGGCCCGGGTGCGCCAAGCGGATGCTGAGCTTGCTGTCGCCCGGGCCAACGTGGCTATACAGCAAGCTGCCGTGGAACGGGCGCGGGCCGAGCTGGAGAACGTGCGTGCGGCGCTTGCCGCTGCAAAGGCACAAACCGAAAAAGCGGGCGTGGGTGTGGCAAATGCGAAGCGTGATCTCGATCGCAAGCAGGCCCTTTACAAAAGGGCTGTAATCTCG
>DAOVAK010000539.1 GCA_030671095.1 Deltaproteobacteria bacterium
TCTCCATTCTCTACAACCGGCTTTTCCAAAATTTTCCCCACACCCAGAATACCGGTCTCGGGTGGATTGAGGATCGGAGTAAAGGCCTCAACATCCAAAAAACCCATGCTGGTCAATGTAAAGGTCCCTCCCTGGAGGTCGCCCGGTACCAGCTTTTTCGACCCCACCTTGCTTGCCAGCTCATCCCTCTCTTTTTGTATGGCGAGTAGATCTTTTTCGTTTGCATTCCGAACTACGGGAACCACCAGTCCTCCCGGGGAGTCCATGGCTACTCCCAGGTTCACTGATTGCCACACCCAGATTTCATCACCCACAACACTCGAATTCATCTGGGGGTGCTCTTCAAGGACCCGTGCTAAAATCTTCACCAAAATGGCATTGTAAGAGATCCGGATACGCTCATCTTCAGGGCCCTCTCCGAGGATTTTCCGGAAACGGACCAATTCCGCCGCATTGACCTCCATGGTGATGGTAAGCTGTGCGGACTGTTGCAGACTCTGGTGCATCCTCTCAAAGATCACCTGTCTGACCCCGCGGATCGGCACAACCTCTTTGACCTCTTTAGAACCCGCTGCAACGGGTTTCTCAGCCATGGCTTTTCCCTTAGCCTCTTCTTTGATGGCCTGCTGAATATCTTCCTTCATGATGCGGCCGCCGGGTCCCGTGCCTTTCAGCCTGTCGATTTCAAGCCCATGATCTTCAGCCATTTTTCTGGCCACGGACGATATCCTCACCTTGACGTCCACGCCCTCCTCAACTGCCCGCATGACATCTTTTTCCACAATACGGCCGCCAGGTCCTGTGCCCTCGATGGTGGAGAGATCGACCCCTTTCTTTTCCGCAAGCTTCCTCGCCCTTCCGGAAATCTTGACCTTGCCGGTATCAACGGCCTCCTTCTTGCCTAACCTTTTTCGAATGTCCGAAACATCTGCGCCTTTCTCCTCTTTCTTGTCTTCAGCAAGAAATTCGTCCAGATCGATCTCTTCTCCCGGAGCCCCCACGATCCCGATGGTGGAAAATATTTCAGCCTTTCCCCCATCGGGGACAATAATCTTTAAAAGAACGCCATCAGCCGGTGCCTCAACCTCAAAGACGACCTTCTCCGTCTCCACCTCGCATATGGGTTCGCCATTTTTGACAGCGTCCCCTTCGGCCTTCAGCCACTTTACGATTCTGCCTTCCGCAATATCCTGCCCTGCCTGGGGCATCATGATCTTTGTTGCCATGGTATACGCTCATCCTCGTAAGATTATTTGGAGTCAAAAAGCATTCAAAGCCACGGATCTATGTGATTTTGATGACTGCTTCAGCAATATCTTCAACAGTGGGTACACACACCTTTTCCAGCTCAAGGTTGTATGGGATGGGAGTGTCCAGCCCGCAAACACGCGAGACAGGGCCATCCAGATCGTCATAGGCGTTCTCCATAATCATGGCAGCAATATCACCCCCAATACCACCCCGTTTACACGCCTCATGAACGATGATGACCCGACCCGTCTTTCTTGCAGATTCCAGGATGGTCTCTTCATCCAGCGGCTTAAGCGTCCTCAGATCAACGACTTCGACACTGATGCCCTCTTTCTCCAAGAGTTCTGCCGCTTCGAGACACTTGAGTGTCATATACGAATAGGTCACCAGGGTCACGTCTTCGCCCTCCTTTTTGACGTCAGCCTCCCCAAACGGAACCACATACTCCTCTTCGGGAACTTCTCCTTTGGTCATGTATAACAATTTGTGCTCAATGAAGACCGTCGGGTCGTCATCCCGGATGGCAGAGAGGAGCAATCCGTAAGCATCGTAGGGTGAAGAGGGCATCACAAGTTTCAGCCCCGGGATATGATAAAATAACGCTTCAAGGCTCTGAGAGTGCTGGGCGGCAATGCCATTGCCCGCTCCACCCTGTGTCCTTAAAACCATGGGAATCTGCCCCTGACCTCCGGACATAAATTTGTACTTTGCAGCCTGATTGACGATCGCGTCCATTACAAGGGTGGTAAAATCAACAAACAGGATCTCCACGATGGGGCGTGTGCCAGTAAGCGCCGCCCCCACGGCTGCGTTGGTAAACGTTGCTTCTGCCAGGGGTGTATCGATCACCCGCTCGGGGCCGAATTCCTTGATAAGTCCTTCTGTGACCTTGTAAGAACCACCACGCTCGCCAATGTTTTCTCCCAAAACAAAAACCGATGGGTCCCTTCGCATTTCTTCGAAAAGGGCCCGGTTCAAAGCCTCCCGATACATCATTTCAGCCATTGCATTACTCCTTGTTTGGTGGGGATTTATCAATAATTGGGGATACTATCCAGGAATTCATCTACCGACGGTTGAGGGCTGTTCTTGGCGAACTCAATCGCCTCCTCCAACTCCGATTCCACGTGAGCTTCTATTTCTTGTATCTTCTTTTTGCCTTTGATTTTGCTCCGAAGAATATCAAGCGGATCCCTCGCTTTCCATTCTGCCAAGACTTTCTGATCCATATATAGCCCCGGGTCATTGATGTGGTGTCCACCGTGGCGATAGGTCTTGGCCTCAATGAGCGTTGGGCCTTCCCCATTGAGCGCCCTTTCAGCGGCACTCTTGGTGGCAAGATAGACTTCTACTGCGTCATTTCCATCAACGCAGACTCCCGTCATCCCGTAGTCAGGGCCTTTGCAGGCCAGATCACAGTTCCAGAAGGAGCACTCAACCGGCGTGGAGACCGCATAATGATTGTTTTCCAGCATGAATATGACCGGTAGTTCAAAGGCTGCCGCAAAATTCAATGACTCGCCAAAAACCCCCTGGTTCGCAGCACCATCACTGAAAAAAATCAAATCAACCTGTTTGCTTTTCTTGACCTTGATTCCCATGGCAGCGCCGGTGCCGATGGGGATCCCTGCGCCAACAATTCCATTGGCCCCGAGGTTGTTATCTTCCTTGCTGAAAATGTGCATGGAGCCGCCCCGCCCTTTACAAT
>DAOVAK010000350.1 GCA_030671095.1 Deltaproteobacteria bacterium
TTTTCTTTGTTAATTGATAAAGCGGAGTATGTCAACATAATTCACTATGAACTTAGCCGCCTGCGGCGGAACTTTTTGACAGGATTAACAAGATTAACAAGATTTTCTTATTTTCTTTATATCCTGAACATCCTGTCTATCCTGTCCAAAAAATGGGATTTCCTATACTATCAAGTTATCAAACTTGAAGTAACCCTATTGTGTAAATTGGATTTGGGCAACATCCTGGTAAAACCCTTCATGGCTTAGTCCGCCACAGGTGCGAAGAAATTAAACCAGACGAATAATATTTGAGGAAGATAATATGAAAATATAGCCTCTTTTAGAAGGTGCCTACGATATCCATGTCCATGCCTCACCGGATGTGATTCCGAGGTTCATGGATGTCATC
This sequence comes from Deltaproteobacteria bacterium, assembly GCA_030671095.1. Next base: position 392 of record DAOVAK010000350.1, read on the forward strand.
CAGATTGCCAAGGCAGCCATTGGGGAAAAAATGTCCGGATTGCTGATTAAAGATCATACCACCACGACCACAGGTCGTGTTTACGCACTTAACCATCTACTGACCGCTTCCTGTCGCTTTTTTAGCTCTCTGACCCTTAATTCCCCTGTTGGTTTTGTCAATTCATCAGCGGTTGAATCTGCATTACGATCCGGGACTGATCTCATTTATTTCCCCACCTACGAGGCCGAAAATCACATCAAGAAATGGGGCTTAGGCAAGCCACCCACTGCCTTCCCTGTCCCGGAGGGCGAGAAAAAAGGATTTAGTCTCCTGGATGAGAAGGGCAAACCAAGACATGAGATTAACACAATTCTGAAACTGATTGCCAGCCACGATGCAGTCCTTGGGACAGGTCATCTTTCACCTGTTGAATCCCTTGAATTAATCAAACATGCAAAGAAAGCCGGTGTAAAAAGGATTGTGGTAACCCACGCATCCGAGTCTGTAGTGGATATGGAACCCGATCAACAAAAAGAGGCGGCTAATATGGATGCCATGATAGAACACTGCTTCTTTGCTGTTACCGACAGCTGCCCTGATAAGATCCAACTTGAAAGGATAAGGGATCAGATTCGTTATGTTGGAATCTCTTCATGTATCCTGTCTACTGATTTCGGACAGATCGAAAACGGTCCTCCGACTGAAGGATTTTCATATTATCTGGAAAAAATGTGTGCCCTTGGTCTCTCAGAGGATGAACTCCACCTAATGACCCACGATAACCCCAAGAAATTGATGGAGGGAGAAGGGAAAGATAGCTGAATATGCCATTGCTCAAAGTTGGCCTTGTATTCTTCCTGATAATATATTTGATACGTAAGCGATGCCCCCTCGGATATGCCATGTTAATCGGTTCCGGCATACTCGGGGCTATATTCGGGATGGACTGGCTCTCTATCCTGAAATCAGCATGGAAGGCATGTAGTGACCTGACCACGCTTGAGCTCTCTGCAATAGTCGTGCTCATCATCATATTGAGCTCCGTCCTCGAGGAAAAAGGACAGCTTCAGCGCTTACTCTCCTCCCTGCAGCTTCTAATCCACAATGTCAAGGTATTACTGATTATACTACCTGCCTTGATAGGGCTTTTACCGATGCCGGGTGGTGCCCTATTCTCCGCACCGATGGTCAAGGTTGCCTCACGGAAACTCAAACTTACCCCGGTCCAGCATACGGTTATAAATTACTGGTTCCGCCATGTGTGGGAATATGTCTTGCCACTATACCCGGGTATAATCCTTGCTTCCAAGTTGTCCGGGGTCAGATTGCCGCATCTCGCGCTGGCACAATTGCCCCTGACAGTGGTAATGCTACTAAGCGGAGTATTCTTCTATCTAAGGGGTATACATATCACTGGGGGAGGGAGTACACAATTAGATGAAAAAGTGGAGGTGGGCCCTGTTTTCCTTCAACTCCTTATTAACGCCCTTCCGATTTTACTTGTGATTGTCCTTGCTATCTTCCTGGGCATAAACCTGATAATTGCCCTAGCAGTCTCAATAGCGGTTGCCACTGCTATTAACGGTAGCAGGGTAAAGGATGTAGCTCGGTTAATCCTTAAAAACATACCGGTTAACATGATCATCCTCGTATTCGGGATAATGGTCTTCAAGGTTATGCTCAAGGAAAGTGGTTCTATCGAAGCCACTGCCATCTTTCTACAGACCTACAATGTCCCATTGCCTCTTATGTTTGCCCTGCTACCCTTCCTTGCAGGTATTCTAACAGGTATAACCGTGGGTTTCGTAGGAGTTTCTTTTCCGATACTACTTGCGCTCCTGGAAACAGGTGGATACGATATTTCCCATATTGTCCTTGCATACGGTATGGGTTTTGTGGGAGTTCTTCTTTCCCCGGTGCACCTTTGCCTGCTTGTGACCAAGGATTACTTCAAGGCGCAGTTCGACAAAGTTTACAGATCATTGTTGATACCGGTTTTGCCAATCGTGGCAATGGTGATATTCTTGTTCCTTATATATTGAGATCAACCCGCCAGCAAAACAATGCAAGTCACTCGACTTGAAGCAACCCCTTAACCCAGCATTCAATAAACCACCCTTTGAACCCTGAACCCGTGAACGGTTCCCGTTTATTTAAGGATGTCCTTCTTTTTGTTGTAATCTTAAACTTTTCAGTTGTTTTTGGTTGACTGAAAGGCTAGTGTTTGCTTTCTTTTCACGTCACGACACGGTAAGGCACAAACTAATGAAAACAGAAAAAGCAACCCTTTTGACCATGTTGGTCGCTCTCCTAGCGCTGGCCCCTGTGCCTATGACAGCACAGTCGCAGGAAACAGCGCAGGTGCCGGCGAAGAGTGTGGTGACCCGCATTGACCCAACCGATTTTTTCACACGGCTGGTGGTCAGGAATGAGTACCGGTCCCTGCAAAACGGGGAGGAGATCAATCTGTTTCTTCCGCGGCTAGAATATGCTTTGAGCAAAACGTTCCAGGTCAAGGTTGAAATTCCAGTTGCGTACTCAGACTCCGAGGCTGTGGAAACCGATAGTGAGACAGGCCTGGGAGATATCCGGCTGCGCGGGGCCATCCGCGCTGCGAGAGGCAAGAGGTACGCAGTCGTTGTCGCAACGGACCTCGTTATGGACACGGCCAGCGAGGCCACCCTCGGTCTTGGCAAATACCGGCTCGGACCCCTCGTCTTTGCATCAATAGAAGTGCCGCGTCTGCGATCTACCTTTTTCCCTTTTTACCAGCATTATTTCTCTTTTGCCGGGGACCGCAACAGGCGCGATATCAATTACGCCAGCATCCGGCCGTCGGTCATTCTGACGAAATGGCCGAATCGCTGGTATACGGTGATCGATCCCAATTTCTTTGTCGACTTCGAGAGGGACACGGACTCCGGAATGACACTGGAGCTGGAGATCGGGCACCCGCTGGGCAAGAATATGAATTTCTATATACGCCCGGGCATTGGCGTCTATGGGGACATTCCACAGGTTTACGACTGGAACTTTGAGTGCGGACTGCGCTACTACTTCCGCTGAAGTCGAACCGCGCACAAAGCCGACCCGCCTGCTTCCGAGTTCCGCCCCGTCCCGGGATCTCGGGAGAATTCGGAAACTCGCCTGCGCGAGAGCAATGGCGGGCAGGTGGCGAACGGGCGAGAGCGACCCGCCTGCCACCTGCCCGCCATCGCAAGCTCAGGCGAGGCGGGCGGGTTGCAAGAAACGAGCGGGCAGGTGGCGGTAAGGTCAAGAAAATACTCAAGCATCTGGGTCTGTTTCCCTTGACACACAAATCCATTTCTTCCTATACTCACTAGGAATTTGGATATATTCTGTTTACCGATCTCAGGAGATCCGAACCATGTCAAATGAGGCATCATACCTCACGATCACCGTCGATAAGAGCCATATTATCACAATCGGGGAGCGACTTTACGAGCAGAGCATTGAACTTATCAGGGAACTGGTCAACAATGCTTACGATGCAGATGCAACGCGAGTGGATGTGACTGTCACGGAGAAAGAGATCATTGTCGCAGATAATGGTGAGGGAATGGACATGGAGGGGCTCGAGCAGTATTTTAATGTTGGATCCGCTGAAAAGCTTATTAATCCCATATCTCCCCGATTTAGGCGAACCAGAATTGGCCAATTCGGCATTGGCAAGTTCGCAAGCCTGGCCGCCGCTTCTCGCTTTGAGATCAGCACGCAGAAAGGAAATTTCGCGGCCCGAGTGGTCTTCGACAAGGCACGCTGGATTG
>DAOVAK010000322.1 GCA_030671095.1 Deltaproteobacteria bacterium
AAATGTATTTAAGTCCGAAAGCCAATGGATGCAGTTCCTCAAGGGACTCGCAGCCAATAGGCCGATGCTCGTCAAATCGTTCGGCCCCACACCGGCGCCTGTTGAGAGCGGCGAAAAACACATTGCTATCTCCATGCCTAAATACATCATCACCAAGGCCCCGGCCCCCCTCGACTGGGCCAGGGTGGAACAGCCCCTGATGGGAACGCCTCGCGGCATGGCCATTTCTTCCAGTGCCAAGAACCCGAATGCCGCAAAGCTGTTCATGGACTTCTGGTTGACCAAACAGGCCATGGCCAAGCTGTCCAAGGAGGTAGGTGAATATGTCCTGGCTCCCGGCGTGTTCCCACCCATCGACGGCATGGACAAGGCCAAGGTCATCCCCATTCGCACCTTGTCCGACAAGGAAATCAGCAGTTATGGCGCCATGTTCAAGAAAATATTCGAACTGCCTTAAACAACAATCCCAGCCTGCCCGATGAGAGATGAAAATCGGGCAGGCTGTCAGCGCCGGGCACAGCTGGACCTGTAAGCCCTGCTTCAGGCCATGCAACCCGGGCGCCCCGTCAAAATTAACACTCCGAATTGCTTATGGAAATCAAGATCAAGAACGTCAGCAAGTATTATTACTCCGGTGGCAAGACCATCAAGGCTCTGGACAACGTGAGCTTGTCTATCCCGGCCAACCAGATTTTCACCCTTCTCGGCCCGAGCGGATGTGGCAAGACCACTCTCCTTCGCTGCATCGTTGGCCTGGAAGCCCCAGACACCGGGGAAATCGAAATCGGCGGTGATGTGGTTTTGTCCACTGAGAAGAAAATCTTCGTTCCCACGGAGAACCGGGGTCTTGGCATGGTCTTTCAGACCTACGCCATCTGGCCGCACATGAACGTCTTCAACAACGTGGCCTATCCGCTCCAGACCCGCAAAGTGCCCAAGGACATCATCCGCAGCAAGGTCGAAAAGACGCTGCGCTTCGTGCAGATGGAGGGCTTCGAGGACCGGCCGGCAACCAAGCTTTCCGGCGGGCAGCAGCAGCGCGTGGCCCTGGCCCGTGCACTGGTGGCTGAACCCAAGGTCATCCTCTTTGACGAGCCACTCTCCAACCTGGATGCGAAACTCAGGGAAGAAACGCGAAAAGATCTACGTGTCTTTCTGACCGAACTTCAGATCACCGCGATCTATGTGACCCACGACCGGATCGAGGCCTTGTCGCTGTCCGACATCGTTGCGGTGATGAATAAGGGTCAGATTGTCGAGACGGGCGAACCTCGGAATATTTATTTAAACTCTAACCACCGCTTTGTGGCCGACTTTATCGGCCGCACCAACCTGATCGAGGTCACGGTGACGTCCCAGGAGGAATCCGTGACCACTGTGGACTGTGCCATCGGCAGCATTGCATGCCGCAAGCGGGCCGACATGGAACCTGGAGACAAAGCGATACTCTGCCTACGCCCTGAATTCATCCGTCTGAAGCGAGGCGATGCAAGTGAGGCACAGAATGTCTTCAACGGACAAATCCAGTCACTGGTTTTCATCGGTGAAGCATTCGAAGGCGAGATCACAATTCATGAATCGTCGCTTTTCATCAAGACTGAGCCGGACTCTGATATCAAGGTGGGGGACAGTGCCAACTTCACTGTTGACCCGGACCATTGCCTGCTGGTCACCAGGTAGGAAAGGAAAAGAACAATGGTCAAAAAACGATCGGTCTTGACGCCGACCTTGATCGCCATCGTCGGCTTCCTGACCGTGTGTCCCATTGTCATGCTGGTCTTTGGGAGCTTTTCCACGGGCCTGGGAGCCTTTGGCGAATTTACCTTGGACAAGTACATCCAGGGATACACCGACCCCGAATTAGTCGGGATCATCGTCAATACGATCATTTTCGTACTCGGGTCCTCCATGGTGGCCACCGGCCTGGCGCTTCTCCTGGCCTACCTGAACACGCGCACGGACATCCCTTTCAAATTTTTATTCAGGATCATCTCCATCATTCCGATGATGATCCCGCACATCCTGTTCTCTGTCAGCTGGGTGCTCCTGTTGAACCCGTCCAACGGGCTGATCAACCTGTTCCTGCGCCAGATTCCCGGTTTCGAGGATTTGGCTATCAATATCTATTCCCTGCCGGGGATGATCCTTGTCGAGGGGCTCCTCGACCTACCCATCGCCTATCTCATCCTTGCGCCGGCCATGGCTTCCTTCGATATCGCGCTGGAGGAGTCCTCCAAAGTCTGCGGGGGCACCACACTGCGCACCCTGTTCCGAGTGACCCTGCCCGTGCTGAGACCTGCGATCCTGGCCGCCTTTATCCTGTCGCTGGTTCGCAGCCTGGCTTCCTTTGCCGTGCCCTCAGTTATCGGTATGCCCGGGCGAATCTACGTCCTGGCCACACACATCTACCAGTCTATCGCCACCGGATTTGCGGCGGATTTCGGCAAGGCCGCGGCCATCGGCATGAGCATTCTGGCAACCTCCATCACACTGATCTACATCTACCGCTACCTGACCTCGGAAGGTGAAAAATACGTCACCATCTCCAGCCGTGGGTACCGGCCCACCGTAATCGAACTCAAGGGGGCCAAGTATCCTCTGTTCAGCGTTGTGGGCATCCTGTCCATGATCCTCATCGTCCTGCCGGTACTGGTGCTGTTTTACACCTCGCTGGTGCCCTATTCCATGATCCCCAGCGCCAAGGCCTTCTCCATGATGAGCTGGAAGCACTGGATCGAGGTGATCAATGACCCGATCTCTCTATTGTCTCTGAAAAACAGCGTGTTCCTCGGAGTGGTGGGCGCGACCCTCGGGGTGACGCTGTCCGTATTCGTGGCGTACGTCATCGTCAAGATCCGCTCCCATGCCTCCGGCATTCTTGAGTCGCTCTCCGTTCTATCTTTCTCCTTCCCGGGGATCGTCATCGGTGTGGGATTCATGTGGTTCTTTGTGCGCACACCCTTGTACGCAACCATCTGGGCCCTTCTCATCGGCTATATCGCCACCTATCTGCCCTACGGCGTCCGGCCCCTGGCCAGTGCATTCATTCAGGTCCACAGCCATCTGGAGGAATCTTCCCGGGTCTGCGGCGCGGGCGCATTCACTACCATGCGCCGCATCGTCATCCCCCTGCTCATTCCGGGCATCGTCTCCGGGTGGATACTCATGGCCACCATGTTCGTTCGGGAACTGACCCTCTCGGTAGTGCTCTCGCGACCGGGCACCGAAGTTCTTGCAGTCCAGATTTTCCGCTTTGCCGAGGATGGCTTGTGGGGCCAGCTGTCTGCCCTGGGCATCATGATGATAATCATCTCCACGGCCCTGGTGCTCTTAGCAACCCTTGTGGGTGTGAAATTCAAGCCTGTAGAAGAAAGAGGATAAGGGGTCAAATCACAGACGTCTCTATAGGCGATCCCGACGCTCTTTCCCGGCCCCACCAACACAACTAGTGCAGTATAGCATCAATATCGCATCCCATAAAGAAGTGCAAAGAAAGTTAACACGGCTATTTAGATTGCCGTGATCGTCAGGGAGATATAAAATATCCTATATGGATAACATAAAAAATATTAGACAATTTTCAAAGACTGAAAGATTTCTTCCTCAGGAGGGAAGTGAAGCGTCTCTTTCAGATATCAATTTGGATGAAGATATGAAATGGTGATCACAAGAAATCCGATTTTTGAAGTGCAAGTGCTCATTGCAATATCACAACATCACCCAAAGTGGTGATATATTGAGAGACTGTCGAAAAACCCTAAATCTGTAATTTTGATGTTTGTAAGTTATTGATTTTATTAATTGTGAAATTGCTAAAATTGTTATTTTTGGACTTTTTCGACATTCTCTGAGAATATCCATACTTTGACCAAAGGGCAGATATCATCTTTGGCGGTTGTCAAATCCAATAGATCTTAATATTGTTTATTGCAAAATCTTTTCCGTCCAACGACAAGTTATTTGATAGCTTTTGTCCGTTTTTACTACAACTCTTTTGCCTTTTAAGATTTCTTCTGGATCCGCCAATACGTCCCCAAACCCGGAATTTTTGGAGTTTATTTAAATAAATTTTTAACTTTTTCTTTTAGTACTTTTCCCATCGTATTTCTTGGCAGCTCGCTAACAAAGACCACCTCTTTAGGGCATTTCCAGTTGTGAAGGCGATTTTTGCAATGGGACCGAATTTCTTCGGATTTTATATTTGAATCGGATTTTGTCACCACAGCGGCAACAACCTTTTCCCCCCATTTTTCATCCGGAACACCGACCACGCTGGATTCAACCACATCCTCAAGCTGATTGATAACGACTTCAACCTCTTTTGGAGAAATATTTTCACCACCAGAGATGATAATGTGCTTGATGCGATCGATCAGATAATAA
>DAOVAK010000320.1 GCA_030671095.1 Deltaproteobacteria bacterium
GAGGATGCTGCAGATCCACGGCGTCAAGGGTGAAGCTGTAGTAAGCTACCGCGAACCCTTGACAACAAAGGAGATGCAGTATCCTCGGCTTTCCAGAAGGGTAAAAAACATGGCAATTTTTCCAGGCTTTTTGGATCTCACGATTTGTTGACTACAAAACTGAACATTGATGAAACTGAAAACCTTGTTATTCTTTTTTTTAACCATCCCTTGCCATGTTTTTTATGCAACGATAGGGTTTAAATACCCACGTCCAATTCTGAATGGTTATTCCTTAAGACTACTTCTTCTTTGTGCGCATAGAATCGAGCACCTCATCAATCTGGGGAGGGCTAAGAACTCCCATATCGAAAACCCCACCAAAAACAAAAGGGATTAGCCCCAATTGGCTAACCCCCCTGAAATCGTTGGTAGCGGGGACAGGATTCGAACCTGTGACCTTCGGGTTATGAGCCCGACGAGCTACCTGACTGCTCCACCCCGCGATAACCTTAAATTTATAGCAGCCCATAACCCATTAGTCAAACCAATTCAAAGATGAGTTCACCAATTATGGGGTAAGAAATGAGGATTTTTCGCGTTTCAACAGGATACGGCACTTGCGCCGTGACCTCATCCACCAGGAAGCTGAATGATAAAGGCGGTCCCCTTACCAGGGCTGCTGTCGGCCCATATCTCTCCCCCATGTGCCTCAACGATCTTGTATGAAATCGAAAGACCGAGCCCTGAGCCCGTTTCCCTTGTGGTATAAAACGGCTCAAATATGTGTTCCAGATCCTCCCCGGGGATCCCGGTCCCTTCATCAGCGATGCTAACCTCTATTCCATTCGGCAGCATTTCTGTGGAGACGCTGATTGCACCCCCATCCGTCATCGCCTCAAGGGCATTGGAAATGATATTGATAAACACCTGTTTCAGTTTGTCAGGATCACAATTGATCTCCGCCACCCCGGCAGACAGAAATTGCTTGAATTCATATTTTCCTGGGGAACAGACCCCCTGCATTACCTCCAGGACATCCGTCAAAACCGAGTTGATGTTTGCGTGCCTTTTCACCAGTCTGTATTCCTTGGTGAAATCACCCAGGTTGGCAACCAGTCCCTCCAGTCTTCTCACCTCCTCCAGGATCATATCCAATTTCTGGAGGTCTTTTTCATCCTCCAAACGCTGCCTTATCTGATTGGAAAAACCCCCGATGATCATCAGTGGATTTTTGATCTCGTGTGCCACGTGGGCCACTGCCTGCCCCACTGCGGCCAGACGCTCGGACTGAAGGAGTTTCTTCTCCAGTTGTTGGTGTACACTAATATCCCTGATAATAGCGGTGAAGGTAATGCCGCCTGCCATCTCCAGAAAGGATAGGCTCAGCTCAAGCGGGAATTCCTCTCCATTTTTGCGGAGTCCCGTCAAAGATATGGTCTTTCCCACGATGCCTGAGTCTCTTGTCTCCAGAAACCGGCGAACATACTGCCGATGGTCACCATATTTAGCGGGGATGAAGAGATTTAGATCTTCACCCAAAACCTCTTCCCCTGAATACCCAAATATCCTTCTGGCCGCATTGTTATAAAGGATGATTCTGTGATTTTCATCTATACTGAGCACGGCATCTGTAGCCGTATCAAGAATGGCCCGCAATCTCTTTTCGGAGGCCTGGAGATTTCTGATGAGTTTCCTATATTCAGTAACGTCCCTTGCTATCTCCATGAAATATTTTATTTTTTTGCCCCTTAACCTCAGGGGATACATAATCATGAAAAGCTCATTCATTTCACCTTCAGCGTCCCTCTGGTAAAAGGTCGTTTCCACCCTTTCCCCCGTTTCTTTGGCACGAACGAGGGGGCAAGGCTTGTTCTCAGAGCTGCAAGGGGCATTTAGGCGCTGCTTGACCTCATAACACTTTTTGCCCAAGACGTCCGATTTCCTCAACCTGTAGCGCTTCAAAAATGCCCTGTTCGCCTCCTTAATCGTGAAATCGGGATCCAAAACCAGAATCTCTTCGCTGATCCCATCGAATAGGGTTCCCAGAAAGAGATTGTCTATTTTGAGATTCTCAATTTCTTGCTCTTTCTGAGACACTATTTCCCTCAGCCGTCCTATTTCCTCAGTGAGCTTGAGGTGCGCTACATGCTCCATGATCATCCTCCCCTGCCCGGAGAATAAAAGACATATTCAAGGGAAAGAATATCAAACATCTCCTCTATGCCTTCCCTTATGAGATGATAGAGCTCTTTCATGGATCTGGCCCTGGACAAGGTCTGCCTATACTCAGTGGCGCTGTAATACTGGTCATCCACGGGGAAGAGGACCTGATCCAACTGTCCATACCAATTTATGTTCAGCTCATTCTTAAGGGCCATGACCCTTTTATACATGTCCCTTATGAGGTCTGTTCTAAGAAGCGGATTGACCTGGTTGATCATACAGTCAATGAGTCCGGCCAAATAGTAGACCTCTCTCATCTTCCTTTCACTGTTTCTGTTCGTGTAGATAGCCTGGATAGTATAGGCCATACCCCCTCGGAGGGTAAAATGGGTGGGAAGATGCCAGACCCCTTTATCCCCCCTCTGATAAATCTCCTTCCGATGGGTCTCCAATTTGGCTGACTGGGATTTTAGCATCTGAATGAAATGCCTGCTTTCCCAGTCCGCTTTTCGAAATTCCCACGGCTCTGAGGCAATCAGATTGTCTGGCGGTCCCTCATCTTTTTCCTTTAACTTTATAATCTCGCCCATATTTGACCGTTCTATTCAAGTTAGGATCCATGCTTGAAGACAAATACACAAGTAGTTAATTGCATTAATCCGCGATTCCCCTCACCACGCCACCCGTTGTGCGATTTATGGTCTTGGGTGGTACTTCTCATGGATCTGCTTCAATCTTTCCCGGGTGATGTGCGTATAAATCTGGGTCGTTGAAATATCCGCATGTCCCAGCATAACCTGGACAGATCTCAAATCCGCCCCACCTTCCAGAAGGTGACTGGCAAAGGAATGCCTCAGTTTGTGGGGAGTGATCTCTTTCCTGATTCCCGCCTTTTTCCCATATTTCTTGATGATCTTCCAGAATCCCTGTCTGGTTAGAGTCGCTCCCCTTGAATTCAAAAAGAGAGAGGAGGAGCTCTTGTTCTTCAATAGCCTGCCTCGTGCTTCAGAAAGATACGACTTGAGAACCTCCAGGGCCTTTGTCCCCATAGGGACCATCCTCTCCTTTGAGCCCTTTCCAACCATTCTCACGTAACCTGCCTCTAGGTTGATATTTGACATTTGGAGCCCCACCAGTTCTGAGACCCTCAGCCCGGTGGCATAGAGGAGCTCCAGCATCGCCTTGTCTCGGTGACCCCGCTGGTTGGAAGGATCAGGCTGAGCAAGGAGCACATCCACCTCATCTCGCGTTAAAACGCCCGGAAGCCTCCGGGGCAATTTTGGCGCACCCAGGAGTCTTGCCGGGCTACTCTCGATCCTTCCCTCGGTCACAAGGAAGCGAAAAAACATCTTTAGGGCAGAGAGGCTCCTGGCACAACTCCTGGCGGATAGGTCCTTTTGCAAGGTGCCCATATAGTCCATGATATCGTCCTGGGTGGCGCGAAGGGGAGAGCGTTTTCTGCCTTCCAAGAATTGGAAAAAGCGAAGCAAATCCCGGCTGTATGATTGGATGGTATTATCGGCCAGCCCCCTTTCAACCCGCAGGTGGTTGATGAATTGATCTGCCAGAAGATCTTTATGCTGGTGGTATGTCTCTGAATTCATTGAAAATGGGGCTCTCGAAATCAAGTTAACATTTTAGCCTTTTGAAACAGCCGTGCAAAAACTCTTGGCGGGCTTAGCGGGGTTCTCTGGAGCGGCCAAAAACCAGGCCTTCTGTGCACGGTTTCTCCTGGGGGCTCCCTTGCCCCGACGCCAGCGCACACAGGCCGTCCAAACAGAGACCTGGCCAAGTTCAATGGTAACAGAACAAGGCCTGAGAGCGACCTCCCTTTGTGCGCCATACTTAAGGGCAACGCGCAAATTTTTTGGCCCCTGCAGAGAATGCCGCTTAGCCCAGGGGCTTTTCAAGCGGCGAGAGTTGTACAAAACAGGATAAAAGGCCTTTGGATCTGGGTCGGTTCCTCTGGCTTTGGCCGTTATTAATGGATTTGGATTCCTGAACCCCTGACCGCATCAGGGGCAGCCCCCGATCCCGTCGAGGGCAGGAAAAGGTTCGGATTCTAGATTGAGGGTTGGGCGGTCAAAATTATACGTCTCACCTCTTCAGGCAGCAAATGGGGAGGGATCTAGATTCAACTCAGAAATCATAGAAATGCCCATCCTTTGTCAGGATCCTTGGGCCATTTCTCTCTATGGCCACCATCTCCTCAAGCCGGACACCACCCTTGCCTGGTATATAGATCCCCGGCTC
>DAOVAK010000401.1 GCA_030671095.1 Deltaproteobacteria bacterium
AAAGTCTAAACCAATGCTTAACTTGGCTGACCAGTAATTGATTTCTTTTGGTTCCCCGGGAGCGATGGCTATCAATTGATTGCGTTCAACTTCTCGTCTCTCTTCTCCAACAGTTACAAACACTTTATCCTCAGTGACTTGCAAAAGCCCGTCAACGGTAATCGGCCCCTCGAAACGCACGCTAAAGATTTGATGGCCTCGGACCTGTTTCACATCTTCCCAGTCAATTTCCAGAAGACCCAATTCATCGCTATCAAACTCGAGTTTTTCCTCATAGAGCACTTTTAGCTCTCCTTTGAGCCATTCCTCGGACGTTAGCTGAATCCAGTCGAATTCGTCAGGAGGGGGTGGAGGGGGCTTCCAGGTCTGACTTTGCACTGTTTCATCCTTGGTTTCAGTTTCGTTTTCAACGGTTGGATCATTCTGTTGGGCTGCATGTACTTCAACATTGAAGATCAAAAAGAGGCAGCTGATTACACACAACCAGAACATCCGAATTAAGATACTCTGAGATACAGTCAACTCCCTTGTCAATGCTCTTCCTCCTTTCCCGTTTTTCATAATGGCATAACCCACAGCTAGGGTTTGCCCTAAATTTTCCTCCAAACAGCTGTTAATTCCTGATTACTCCGGTGGTAACTCCCACTCTATAAATTCGACCTTCTCCAAGGCAACCGGTTTGCTGGAAACCCACAGCACGGCCCGCAAACCGTCTGTAAAATAGGGATCTCCTGTCAGATTCTGCCGCGGCGATTCTATGGGTGCCGCACCGACCCCTTTCACAAAGGCAAATTTCGAAAGCCCTTGGGAATAAAGTAGGTCCTGGATCAGGTAGCTGCGGGTTTCATCCACATCCGGATCGATCTTGTGGGTTATGATCGTCTTTGTGGTAAAGCGCACCCCGATGTCGCGGCTGATCTGGCCCACCCACACGAGTTTGCCCTGAAATAGCACCGGTACCAGCCACAGGCGCAGGTGGTTGCGTTCGTGAATCGTTTCCCGAGCCTTTTGCAGGGCAGCATCCTGGCGCCTGCCAAAGACATACAGGGCGCTGACGGGCGAGAAGCGATAGCGACCTCCAAAAAGAAAAGAAATCCCGGTCTTCCAGGCAGAACCGGCGGTGATGGTTTCCGTCTCGTCCCATCCGGCCCGGATAAAGGCATGATATACATCTTCACCGCTTCCGACGACGATCAGGTTGAGGGGGTCGCCCGTTTCGGTTCCGTCTCTGTTGACCGTGCAACAAGGCAGCTCTTGGAGGTACTGAATGAAGCCTTTTTTCTCTTCGAAATTTTCCCACGCGTCTGCCGGATACAGGCTTTCAAAATCGATCTGACGGTGATCGATCTTTAAGCCGGGCACGGTAATGAAAAACGTGAAGGTTCTTACGTGCCGGTCTTCTCCCACCAGATCGACGACAAAAGATTTGGTGCCCTCGTCCAGGTTGGTGAACACAAACCCCGCTCGAACACTTCCCGGATGGACGTAGATATCCTTTCCGTTTTCAAAGAAATAACGATCCATCTTCTGGTTGGCGGTGTTGGAAAAACGAAAATGACTCAAAAAAGAGGCTTCGAGGGGCGTGAAGTACATCGGATCCAAACCGACGGGAAAGAACCAGATCGGTTGCTCATCCTTGTTTTCGATCTCGAGCCAGACCGGCTGTATCCCGTGGCGGTAGAGATCGACACCGAATATTTGCCGTGTCTCTGCCGCGTCGGGCACGGCAGCCCTCACGTGCACAGTGTTTTCGAATTTTGTTTGAGCCCGTTCCAGAAAAAACGTCTCGCTCAACGGACGCGGGTTGTATGTGGCACATCCATGAATGACAATGGAGAAGAAGGCAAAGATGAAAAGATATCGACCCCGGCCCATAGGACCAATCTTTGTTTTCTGAATAAGAATATGGGTCATACCGTTCGGCGGTTGCATAACTCTAGCGGCCTAGTAACAGTTTTCTTCTTTCGACAACAGGCGTCTCCCATTGCACGAATTGAACTTCCGAAAACAAGATGGGGTCGCTGGAAACCCAAATCACGATGCGAAGCCCATCAGTGAAATAGTCATCATCGTGCAGACTTTTGCGGGGTTCGGATATCGTGGCAACACCTGTTCCTTTGACATAACCGTGTTTCAATATTGCCTGAGCGTACCACAGATCCTGAAGCAGGTAAGTTCGCGCTTCGTCCACGTCCGGTTCGATTATAAATTTGTCCCAGGCAAAGCGCCGGATAATGCGGCTGATCTGCCCAATCCAGACATTTTTACCTTCGAAAAAAAACGGGCTCAGCCACAGACGCAGCTGATTGCGCTCGTTAAGGGTTGACCGGGATTTGCGGAAGGCGGCATCCTGAGGTCGTTCAAAGAGATAGAGCGATTTGACGGGTTGGTATCGAAGCTCCCATGGGAAATGGGTCGTCGAGTCATACGATGATGTGGCCGCAGTTTCGTCCCAGCCGCTGCGCAGCAGGGCGTAAAGGACATCCCGACCGTCTCCGATGATGACAACGTTGATCGGATCCGCCATCTGTGTGCCGACCGCATCGGTCGTGCAACAGGGCAATTCTTCCAGGACTTTTCTGAATGCCTCGGAACTGTCAAATACAACCTTGTCACGGGTCGAATACAGGCTGGACCAGTCCGCCTCACGGTGATCCACTTTGAGGCCCGGAACGGGTATCAAGAACGTGAAAACCCGAACCTGGTGATCTTCACCGATAACCTCCACGTTGAAGGCTTTGGTCCCCAGCTCCAGGTTGCTGAAGACGAATCCCGAACGGACACCACCCGGATTGATGGGGCTGCGGAAGGTATGTTGATGAAAATGCTGATCCATCCGGCGGTTGGCCGCCTTTGAGAAAGCAGAATGGTGCATGTAGGCCACCTCAAGCGGCGTAAAATAGTTGCGATCGAGAGCCACCGGAGCGAACCACATGCGGTGTTGGGTGTTGTTTTCGATCTCCAGCCAGACCGGCTGGATGCCTTTCTCATATAGTCGCAGGCCGAACACTGCTTCAGTTTCTTCCGCGCTGAGTACCGCCGCTGATACGCGGACCTCGTTTTCCGTCTGGGTTTCGGCCCGCTCGTGAAAAGCCACTTCGTTCAAAGGTCGCGGGTTGAAGGTCGCGCAGCCCCAAAGAATCGTGCTTGAGATGATGCAAAAAGCTACCGTGCGTAAGCTTTCATGAAAAGCCATTAGCATACGGCCGTACTCAGAAATGTCCGTTTCTTTAAGATGATGCATTTTCAATCGCATATCCTGCCACCAGTACCGATTTGATACGCTTGATGCTGGCATGAAAGCCGCCGGTAAAAATAATCAGGTTCAATGAAAGTGAAAGGGCACGCTCTTTAATAACTTAATAATTCAGTTTATCAGCATGAAATTCCTTTTTTTGGCTATGAGCTCTCCCCTTTCCACGGCAAACCCCACTCCAGCAATACTCATTTCCAATTTCCTGGCTAACGCTGTAAGGGACATGCCTAATTCCCTTGCACTTTTCTTCTCTGCCGCCCCTTTGATAAAATTTCATCCTGGTCCATATTTAGGACTTCAGCAACTCTCGCAGCAATACGATCCTGCGTTCTATTCCCAGAATCATGACATGGTGCAGAACACCGGGGGCCTGCCAGAGGCAGACAAGCATCGAGGCGAGTTAGTCTTGGCATTATTCTTGTTTAATATTATTATAATAGGATTTCAATTAAATTACTAAAAAGTGTCCCCCTTTGCCATCACTACATTTGTACACATAGGTCCGCGGGACATTGTGGCCGGAAATAACAACCAAACCGTCGCCCGTACGAATCGACCTGATGCCTTTGCGGTGGACTACCACGAGCGACATGGCCACT
>DAOVAK010000469.1 GCA_030671095.1 Deltaproteobacteria bacterium
TGAACCTGACCAGGACGGAGGGTTTGATCTTGAAAGTAGAATTCTTTGTCCAGACGGCACCTGTACCGGCATTATTATCGATGGAAAGTGCACTGAGTGCGGGGTTGCCTATAAAGGAAAGCGAAAACAAAGGAGATGAGAAGGATTAGGCTAGATATCTTCCCGAGGGGAGATCTCAAAAAATTTCATGTATGAATTAAAGATCATTTCCCAATTTGCTGGAGCCCACCAATTGAGAGATTTTGGCGGGAAGTGCGAAGAGTTGCACGGGCACAATTGGAAGATAGAAGTCTATGTAACAGGTAATAAATTGGGTGAAGATGGTCTGTTAATCGATTTTGCATTGATTAAGAAAGAGACTGAAAAGGCTCTTAGCCAACTGGACCATAAATTCTTAAATGAACTGGAACCATTCAAAAGCGTCAACCCGTCCTCTGAAAATATTGCCCGCCACATCTATGAGTCCCTCAGCAAGAAACTCCACAATGAAAATGTGAGGGTCAGCAAAGTAACTGCGTGGGAATCGGACACAGCGTGTGCCACCTTCACAAAAACCTGATCTGGCCCCCAGGACCCCGGCGATCTCGTGAAAGTAATCACCTTTATACCATCGCGATATGATTCAAAGCGCTTTCCTGGCAAGCCCCTTGCTCCTATTGCAGGCAAGCCCATGATTGAGCACGTATATCAGCGTGCCATGTCCTGCCCCGATGTCTCGGACGTCATTGTGGCCACCGATGATGAGAGGATTTTCCGGTGTGTAGAGGGTTTTGGGGGGAAGTCCATTATGACCGATGAGACTCACCCCTCTGGCACAGACCGCATTGCTGAGGCCAGTTTGAAGATGAATTTGGGGAGTGATGATCTTATCGTGAATGTTCAGGGAGATCAGCCCATATTTCACCCCTCCACCATCTTAGATTTGGTAGCCCCTCTAAAGGAAGATCCGAATATCCCTATGAGTACTCTGAAATACAAAATTACCGACGAGCGAGAGATTGATGATCCCAATCATGTCAAAGTGGTCACTGATAAAGAGGGATTTGCCCTCTTTTTTTCACGTTCTCCCATCCCATTTTTTCGTGATTCCAGATCCAATCAGATCTATTACAAGCATCTTGGGTTCTATGCCTATCGCAGGGACTTTCTTATAAAATTCGGCAGCCTCCCAGTGGGAGATCTGGAATCTTCAGAAAAACTGGAACAGGTGAGGGCCCTTGAAAACGGTTTCAGGATAAAGGTGGTGGAAACACCTTTTGATTCTATTGAAGTGGACAGACCAGAAGACATTAAAAGAGTCGAAAAACTCATGGCCAGCCAGTGACTAATGATTAGCGAAGCTCCGCCTCCCCGGCCCGTATCCCGCTGTTGGCGGGAGCAAACTGACGAGTTGATGAAATAAGTATCAGATTGCTTGGAGTGAAGCGATGTTGGTTTCGTCTAGCGTTCTACGATGAGAATTATCGTCTGCCAAATACCCTGAAATCGCTCAGTTTTTAGAAATCTGAGATTGCTTCGCCCTCGAACCTATGGGGGCTCGCAATGACGTTTTATGAACCATGCTTGTTTATGCGATTAGGTGCTAGTGGCCAAGGACCTATGACCAAAATCTGGAAACTACGATCTCCTTCCCCTTACGCCTCAAACCTTGCCCATGAAACGGGTATAACCCCTTTAGAGGCCCAGCTCCTCATAAACCGTGGAATCACGGATACCTCCTCCGCCATATCCTTTTTGACTCCTCGACTCTCCAACCTGACAGATCCCATGTTATTGAAGGATATGGACATGGGGGTAGAAATGATCGTAGGTGCCATAGAGAACCAAGAGAACATCATTATCTATGGAGACTACGACGCAGATGGGATAACCGCCACGGCTTTGCTCGTTAATTTCTTCTCGAGCCTTGGCGTCCGGGTATCCTATTATGTCCCGCACAGATTGACCGAGGGCTACAGCCTCAATCCTGCGGCCGTGGAGAAGATGGCCAGGGATGGGGTAGGGCTAATTATCACTGTAGATTGCGGTACGACCAATCGGAAGGAAATAGAGCTGGTCAAAGAAAGGGGAATGAAGATTGTGGTCACGGATCATCACCAGATCCCAAAAGATTTTGAATCCATCTGTCCGGTTATCAATCCGAACCGATCAGACTCCTCATTCCCCTTTCATAGCCTTGCAGGGGTGGGGCTCGCATTTTTTCTGGCTATCGCTGTGAGAGCCGCCTTAAGGGATCAGGGTTGGTTTAGGGATAGGGCAGAGCCTGACCTGAAGCATTATCTTGACCTGGTGGCCCTTGGAACCGTGGCTGATATGGTCCCCCTCCTTGAGCAGAACAGGATACTGGTCAAGTGGGGTATAGAAAGGATAAAAGCCTCACGATGGCCTGGCATAAAAGCTATCCAGGAGATCGCTGTCGTGAATGGTTCAGGGGTTACTCCTTATGATATCGCTTTCAGATTTGCTCCGCGCCTCAATGCCCCAGGGAGGATGGGGAGCGCGAAAATAGGCGTAGAAGTCCTGACCACAGAAGATCCTGTCTATGCCAGGGATCTGGCCGGACAACTGGACGCGCTGAATAGCGAACGGCAAAGCACTGAGCAGAGTATCCTCGAACAGATAGAAAGTCGTGTTTCTATGGGAGACATAGAAGATCGAAGAACGTTGGTCATCTACGGCAATGGCTGGCACAGAGGGGTCCTGGGAATTGTGGCATCACGGTTGGTGGAAAAATATGGTCGACCCACATTGGTATTGGATATCCAGGACGGGACAGCCGTTGGTTCAGGAAGGAGCATAGAGGGCTTCAATCTTCACCAGGCCCTGGAAAGGTTAGGGTATCTTTTTGAGAGATTCGGAGGACACTATCATGCAGTCGGCTTTGCCCTTGATGCGGCCAACATTGAGGCACTGGACAGAGGACTGGAAGATCTTGGGCAGGATGCGCTGAGCGAGGATGATCTGATCCCAAAAATCGAAATTGATGCGGAAGTGTTGCTTCCAGACCTCACAATGCAGACGCTGAGGCATATGGAAGCCCTGTCTCCACACGGTTCTGGAAATCCGGAGCCCATATTCTGTTCCCATGCCTTGCAGGTCCTTGATTCCAGGGTGGTGGGGGAGAGGCACTTGAAACTCAAGGTTAGACAGGAAGGAAGTGTTCTAGAGGCCATCGGGTTTGGTTTTTCGGACAGACATTCCCTTCAAGGTCAGACCATCAACATGGCCTTTACCCCTGAGATCAATGAGTGGCAGGGCTACGAAAGGATTCAACTTAGGATTGTGGATCTTGAGCTGGCGGATCAGGGTTCAAAATTGAGAACCGATTGATT
>DAOVAK010000589.1 GCA_030671095.1 Deltaproteobacteria bacterium
AACATTAGGGAACCCAATCGCCCCCACCGCTGCTGCGGCACTCACCGTAGCCGCACCCTTAATAAATTCCCTACGAGAAATACCCTGATTCTCTCTCTTCTTTTTTGTGTTTGCCATGACTACCTCCTTGTTTAGTGTTATAGGTTACCTGTTAATGTAACTAGACATCCTCTCTCAGAGAATGGCCAACTCATCCCTCCAACAAGGCGCTTTTGCTCGCCTTTTCCCCTGCAATCTTACCCAGAACCAAGGCGGCCAAAAGGCCATTGGCTGATAAATACCCATAAGGACCGTTCTTTCCCGAGAAGCCTGCAGCTGTTCCACCACCAGCGTACAAGTTGGGAACAGGTGTACCATTGGTGCGGATTACTTGGGCCAGTTGGTTTACCTTGAGCCCACCCTGAGTATGGAACAAGGCTCCCGTAACCTTCGCACCGTACAATGGTGGCTCAAGAGGCTTGCCAAAATCTGTCCGGCCCAAAGGATCTGGTGTTTGGCCCCGTGCGGCAGTTTGAAACTCATCATGCGTGCGGGCCATTTCTCCTGGCGGCAAGCGGAAAGACACAGCCAATTCCTCAATGCTCTCGAATTTCTTTATTGCACCCGTTTTGACGCACTGCTGAAAATCCTCGTAGTCAACCATGGTATTGTAGATGCGTTGATCGAAGATGTTTATAGCCACCCCTTCTTCCTGCCTCAAGACATCCAGGGCATGCTCTGAATAGCCGTGATACTCATTGACAAATCGTTTTCCTTGGAGGTTGACCTGATAGCCGCCGAGGCTTATCACTGCCCAGGTTAGCAGGGTGCCGTGAGGATGCGCAACTGACCCGTGGGCTTGATACGCGCCCATGCATTCAAGCTCAGCCCCCAGTGTCTCTCCCCATAAGATTCCTTCTCCAGTATTCCCTTCGTGACCGAAATAATAGGCATCGCTCATTTCAGGGATATACTTTTTGAGCATTTCGCGGTTGGCACCAAAACCATTGAGGGATAGAATCACCTTCTTAGCTCGGGCCAGGTTCCGACCGATCCCTTCAATATCCACTTCGGCGCCTATCACCGCTTTCTCCGAGTGAGTAGCGATGAGCCTTTTCACTGGGGCGTTGTAAGCAATATCGATATTCTCATAGCGCGCGGCCGCCTTGAGAAGTTCATTCACAAGATGAGCACCTTTTCTGGTCTTGTTGGCGTGAATGCGATGCCGGGAGTGTCCCGGATACAGGAACTCAGTCACCAACTCCAGGGTTATGCCCATATTGTCACTCAACCATTCCACAAACTTGGCGGACTCCCGAGCTACATGCCTTGTAAGCTCCGGATTGCTTTGATATTCATTTTTCTTAAGAATGTCTTTGACCATTAACTCTGATGAATCATCAATTCCCACAGCTTTTTGGAACCGGGTCCCGGCTGCAGGGACCATTGCCTGACTTAGCGAGGTATTGCCGCCTGCTGCCTTCTCTTTTTCCACCACAAAAACTTTTGCTCCTTTTTCGGCAGCAGCTAATGAGGCCACAAGGCCACACCCACCAGCACCAATCACAAGTACATCTACCTCGATATCCCAAAGTAGACTATCTGCACTATCCGTATACAGGATTAGATCTTCTTCAGAAATTTGTCCGTGACTCATAATATCTTTATTTTCCTCTATCTGAATCCCGTTTCCACAATCCAAATCCGACCTAAATTGCAATTAAGCCATGACTCCGACATGACCCTTTGTTCACTAAACCATCATATCAGTCTCTTCCATATAGACTTTTACTGACCTAGAGCAGTTCAATCAAATCTCCAAGCGAAGAATGCTCCAGGTTCATAATAATGTGTCCCAGTTTTTTCGCTTCCTTCTCAGAAATGAGTAGAGTGGAATTGGCATAGAATTTCTTATAAATTTCTTCCCAACTCGCTGGATTCTCTGGCTCACCTTTGGCTAATTCTACTTCAGCGGAACATGTCTCACCATCATAAGTTATTATAGTTACTGTGGCGCCTCTCTTCTCAGGATAAAGCTGCTCCCAGCTTTTATTTGCCGAAAGTTGCACCTTTCCGGCCAATTTCTGGACTGCCTGATCTCGAACGTTTTCCTCGGTGTACTTATCAGCCCCTGCATCTTTTTTGATCAATGCCAAAGCAACAGAAAAGGGGATACTAAAACGAGCCGCTGATGGAGTAGTTGGATCTTTTATGCCGGCGAGTCTAATAGCAGCAGGGTAAGTCTCAATATGGATTTCGCTAATTTCCGACGTGTCGATTCGGATATTGGTAAAGGATTCCAGGGCGGCATCTATGGGTGCATGGGCATGACGACAGGCTGCATAAAGCTTGAGATAAACATTGAGAACTTCATATTCCTGACCCAAGCCACGAGTCAGCAGATCAGGCTTTACTTCATCTGCGAAAGCCTTCAAATATCCATCCTCACCTTCGAAAATACCAAGTGGTCCTCTGGCTCCCCTCTGCGCCAATATACATGAAAGAAGGCCTGAAGTCGCTGCCCTCGCCGGATTTATCGGTTTTACCTTAGCTCCTTCAACCTCATGGTTAACCTGTATAAGGCCAGATGTCTGCAAACCCGCCAAACCAAAGGCGCCAACGATTTCATCCCGGCTCAACCCGAGTATTTTTCCTGCTGCCGCAGCGGCGCCATAGGGACCTGTTATCCCGGTAATATGAAAACCTCGACTCAAGCTTGACGGAACAATGGCCATGCCGATGCGTATCATGACCTCATA
>DAOVAK010000013.1 GCA_030671095.1 Deltaproteobacteria bacterium
TCAATGGCTTCTCCGCAGTGGATGTTGACACCCAGGGCGAGTATGTCCTGGATATCCCTCTGTATGCTGGTGTCATCCAACCGGAAAGATGGAATGCCGTCTGCCGCCATTCCACCGGCAAACTCCTTTCGTTCATAAATATCAACGAAAAAACCCTCTAAAGCCAGAAAGTATGCGCAGGAGAGCCCCGAGGGACCGCCGCCGATGACGGCTACTTTCAGCCCGTTCGGGGGCGCCGGTTCTATTCCTGGTCCGTCCCCATGCTTCTGGGCGATAAACCGCTTGATCTCCCTGATCAAAAGAGGTGTGTCATAGTTGATTCGGGTACACTTGTTCTGACACAGATGGTCACAAACCATCCCCTGAACTTTTGGAAAGGGGTTGGTCTCCACAATAACCCGGTAGGCCTTTTCGTACTCCCCTTTAGCCGCGTAATACATATAGCCGGGGATGTTTTGGCTCACCGGGCAGGTGACCATACACGGGGCCTGGACACAATCAAACGGGGTCAGCGGCCGGGGTGTTTTGATGTTCTCGTAGGGGAAATGCGATTTATGGAAAATCTCCTTGTCTACCACGGCCCGGGCATAGGCCTTGAGGTTTTCAAGCCCGGCATCGTGGCGATCCTTGGCCCCCTTGCTTTTCGCCCTAATGAATGCTTCGATGGTGCGTGCCCCAACGGCAGAAAAATCTTCATCAATTCTCTCCAGATACTGGCTCAAACGGCCGTAGCCCCCCGGTTTCAAAAGGTCCGAGCACACGGTCACGGGAGCCACGTTGCAGGCCAACACCTCGGATATATTGAAACAATCCGTTCCGGCGGAAAAGGAAATATCCAGCTTTCCGCTAAATTCATTTTGAAGCCGACGGGCTAGGTTAATGCTGACAGGATGAAGGGACCGCCCACTCATGTACAGCATTCTTTCAGTTAGGGGCAGCGCCCGTTCTCGATTCAGGACTTCCAGCGTGTTGGTGAGCTTTAGGCTGAAGGTGACACCGATTTTTTCTGCACTTGAAAGCAGGGAAGTGATGAGCTTTACGCCTGCATCGTATGTCAAATCGTGTTCGAATGCCTCATCCGGCACCTGAATCTCAAATCCCAGTTTTTCATTGAGGATGTGACGAACACGCTCCGGCCCCAATAGTGTCGGATTCAGCTTGACGGCAGTATGCAGTCGGCGCTCCTCCATGAAGTATCGACCGATCCTTTCCACCTCATCCGGTGGGCAGCCGTGCATGGTGGAGATGGTGATATTATTGGTGATCAGATCGGAAATCTGAATATCCTTGACGCGCGGGTAAATCTCGGCCAGGGACTTGATCTTGGCGGCCTTTTCTGCCCGGCAATCCGTCATCTTGTCGAGAAATGCCTGTACATTGGGCTTTAGAATCCCTTCCAGGCTGTACCCTATGCTCATGTTGAAGATAAATCCCGCCGTGTTCGGATCGCCCCAGCCATACTTATCCTTTAGGATGTGGAGGATGATCCACGCGTTCAAGTACTCGTTGAATGACTGGTCCAGGCTGAGTTCTTGGGACCACTCGCAGTTATATCCCTCGTCCGACATGTCGATGCAGGGTTTGGAAACATCCAGTTGATCCAACGTCTGCACGGTCTTAAGCTCTATATGCCGGGCTCCGGTCAACCAGGCGGCAATGATATTTTGGGCCATTTGGGTGTGAGGACCGGCCGCCACGCCAATGGGCGTTTCCAGCCCCTGGCCGTAACGGGTTATCTTGAAGACATCGTGCTTTCCCGGAGCAAAAAACAGATCCTTGCAGATGCCGAATACCCGGCCCTCTTTCTCCTCGGCAAGAATCCAACGAAGCAGCTTGTCAATGGGACAGCATGTGAGTTTATCGCTCATGAATAGGCCCTGATCGAAAGCCTCGCAAACGCCATGCCGGCAAGGCTCGAAAAAAACATCACACGTAATTGCAATCCATACTAGCTGTTCTCTTTGGCTTGTCTGGTTGCATCATAGAGGGACAGCAGCACCCGCTCCGGCGTCATGGGGGCGGTCAGCGGTACTTCTTTTTCCGGTCGGGCCGCGCGGATGGCGTTTCGAATGGCGAAATAAGAGCCGATCCCGTACATAAAAGATGGTTCACCAACGGCCTTGGATCTGAAAAGAGCGAGCGGGCTTCCTTGTGTTTCATGAAAATGAACATTTAGTTCTTTTGGAGCCGAATACATATCGGGAACCTTGTAGGTGGACATTGTATCGGAAAGCAATCGCCCGTCATCACTGTAGCATAGCTCCTCCATGGTCATCCACCCGATGCCCTGGACGATACCGCCTTCGGTCTGGCCCTTATCAATGATGGGATTCATGCTGTTCCCAAAATCGTGAACCACGTGCACGGCATCAATCTCATAGGTGCCCCGCAGGCAATCGACTGTGGCGACGGTAATCGCGGTGCCGTATACATGATAGGCAAAGGGGTTTCCCTTTTCGGTTTTCGGATCAAAATGAATACCGGGTGTGGCGTAAAATGCATGTTCTGAAAGGTCCACACGCTCAAGGTGGGCGCGCATAACCAGATCTTCCCATACCAGATCCGTTTTGATGCCTTTGTCATAAACCCGTTCATCCTTGATCTCGATCCATTCGCCTGCTGCTCTGGCGCCATGGCCGAGTTCCTTTCCGGCAAATCCCTTAAGGCGGTTCAAAAGGACCAGGCATGCTTTTTCCACGGCCTTTCCATTCATATCGGCATTTACGCTGGCTGCCGTGGGAGAGGTGTTAGCCACCCGAGTGGTGTTGGTTGTTTCGATCTTAACGCGCTCCGTCGAAATGGAAAGTACGTGCGCCGCCACCTGCACCATCTTGGTGTTTACCCCCTGTCCCATCTCGGTGGCGCCGGTGCTCACGGCAACGCTGCCGTCCTGATAAATGTGCACAAGGGCGCCGGCCTGATTCATGTGTATTTTGGTAAAGGAGATCCCGAAACAGATGGGCATAAAGGCAATCCCTTTTTTATGGAGCCGATTTTCGGCGTTAAAGGCCTCCACATGTTTTCTGATCGCACCGACATTGTAACGTTTTCCGGCCTTGGTCCAGCACCTGATTGCCTGGGATCGGTTGGCCTTCTGGCCGTAGGGAAACTCTTCCCCCTGCCTGAGCAGGTTCTTCCTTTGAATTACCGACGCGTCTACACCGAGCGCCTCTGCAGACCTGGCAATGGCCGCCTCCATGACAAACATGCCTTGGGGCCCGCCAAAACCTCGCATGGCGGTGTTTGGAGGCAAGTTGGTGCGACAACTGTAGGCCGTTGCCCTAACGTTGGGTATGAAATAACTATTCGTAGCATGGAATAGCGTCCGTTCCAAGACCGCAGGAGACAGATCCGCAAAAGCCCCTGCGTTCTGGTAGAAGGACACCTCATAGGCCGTGATTCCATAGTCCTTACTCAGCCCGATTCTGTAATCCGAAGCATAGGGGTGACGCTTGCCGGTCATGCGCATATCGTCATGACGGTTCAGCACCAGTTTCACCGCTTTTCCCACAGTAAAGGCGGCTAGGGCCGCCATCACCGCCCAAGCTGTGCCCTGGCTCTCCTTTCCGCCAAATGCGCCGCCTATTCGACTAACGTTTACTTCCACACGATGCATGGGAATATTCAATACGCGGGCCGCTGCTTTCTGCACCACCGTTGGGCTTTGGTTGGACGAGAAAATCCTGATGCCGTCTTTTTCAGTTGGGTAGGCATAGGCGCTTTGGGTTTCAATGTAAAGGTGTTCCTGGCCGCCGGTTTCCGCGCAGCCTTCAAAGACATAATCGCATGTATGCCATGCAGCCTCCGTGTTCCCCAGGCAAAAGGTCCTGGGCGGCGTAATAAACTGACCCTGGTCAGCGGCCGTCCTGGGATCGGTAAGGGGAGGCAAGGGATCGATTTCAGCACAAATTTTCCGTGATGCTGTCCTGGCTCTCTTTTCCGATTCAGCGAGCACCAGTGCAATGGGCTGGCCGCTGTAATGCACCATGTCCTCTGCGAAGAGCGGCTCATCGGACATGATGATGCCAATCTGGTTTTCTCCCGGGATGTCTTTGGCGGTAATGATTTTGGTCACCCCGTCCACCCGCTCCGCTTCGCTCACGTCGAGATGACGAAGGATTCCATGAGGGATCGGAGAATCAAAAACCGCCCCGTAGAGCGTCTCCTCCCGAACGGGTATATCATCCACATAGACGGACTCTCCCCTCACGTGACTGTCGATATCCATATTCTTCATAGCAGGTCCTCCACTTGAAACTCAGAGGGAAAGAGTTTTGCAAAGTGGGCGTATATCTGCTGCCGAAGCAGAAGGCGCTTATACTCGGCCGAGCCCCTGATATCGCTGATCGGCGAGATCTCTCCCAGGGCCGTTTGGGCGGCCTTTCGAACCGTCTCCTCGGTGATCTCTTTGCCCTTCAGATAGGACGACATTTCCTCCAAATAGAGAGGGACCGGCGCAACACCCCCCGCAGACACGCCCGCTTTCGAGATCACTGTATTCTCCATGTCCAGACAGACGGCCGAGTTCACGCTGGCGATATCCAGATGGGTTCGTTTGCTGACCTTTTCGAAACTCGTAAGGGCGTTCGTTCGAGGGATGTCGAAAACAACCGCTTCCAGAATTTCGCCTGGTTCTTTGTTCAAGTCCTTATAGCCCTTATAGAAATTCTTCAACAGCATTGTCCGACGGTTCCCGTGGTTGTTTAGGGAGATTTCACCATTGAGGGCCAGGAAAATAATGGTTAGATCACCGATGGGCGAGGCGTTTATCAGGTTGCCCGCCACTGTTGCCATGTTACGAATGGGGGTAGAGGCCACCCGTTTCATAAAGGCATTGATATCCGGGAAAAGCCCATTGATAATAGAAGACTGGCGTATCTCTTCCGCCGTCGTGGCACCGCCGATATAACAACGCCCATTTTCATGACGGATGCCTTTCAGCTCAGGGCTGTCAAAGAGACATTCTATTGGTTCATGCGCCATCTCCTCCGGCCGTTGCACATAAAGATCCGTCCCCCCTCCCACGTAACGAGTTGTCGAACCGGCACGAGCCTTCTCTGCCCCTATCTTTTCCAGCACTCCCTTCAGGCGCTCCTGAATCCCGGTGAAGTATTCAGGTAGAAATCCCCGCTGAACCAGCCATCCGATGTGATCCCTTTCATCCATGTCGGCAACCGCGGTTTCAATCAGTGCTGCTGCCCTCTCCAATGACTTGTAACCGGTGCAGCGGCAGATATTGCCGTTGATGGCGGCGATAGCGCTGTTATCGTCTGTTTTATTCCCATTGAGACAAAAACCGGTCAGGGCCACCACAATCCCGGTCGTGCAAAATCCGCACTGGCTTGCTCCGCGATCTACGATGGCCTGTTGGACAGGGGTTAGGGTCCCCATGTTCAATCCCTCAACGGTGACGATATGTTTGCCCATGGCGTTCCCCAGGGGCATCAAACAGGAGGTCATGGCCCGGTAGGTAATTCGGTTGTGCTCTACTGAGCCGACGAGCACCGTACAGGCTCCGCACTCGCCCTCTCGACAGCCGATTTTTGTGCCCACGAGTCTTTTGTGATCACGAATAAAATCCAGAAGAACCATTCCGAATGGTTCACGGGTGCAAATCTCCTCGTTGTTCAATATAAATCGGATGTTCCCGGTCACGGCAACCCCCTACATGTCATGGTTGGATCTAGGAACCTGAAAGGATCAAAGAACCCTTTTCCTCCCTTCGTTCACCATTTCGGTCAATTTTTCGGCGGGGTTCTCGATTTTACTCAAGAAAATCATCGCCGCGATGATGTATGGCTTGTAGCCGGCCTGGGTGTACAATGGCACCCTGTGGCGATCAAGAACAGAAACCTCTACTTCTCCTCTTTCACAACTAACACCCGTGATATCGGCCGGGAGACAGTGCAGATACAGGGCTCCGCCCTCCTTGGTGGTTTTCATCAGTTCATCGGTGCATGTCCAATCGATAAAGTCCTTGTTACTCTCCAGGCATTGGGCTTCCAGCGCAACGAGGCCTTCATCATCGCCCGCTTTTAAGCGCTGAGTTCTTTCCTCCATCACCGCATAGGGCGCCCAGCTCTTGGGATAAACGATGTCGGCATCCTGAAATGCCTCCTCCATCGAATCCACCTTTGAAAAGGCCCCGCCCGAATCCAGGGCGTTTTTCCGGGCAAGATCTTCCACCTCGGGCATGAGGTCATAGCCTTTGGGATGCGCCAGCGCCACCTCCATACCGAATCGGGTCAACAGGCCGATGATCCCTTGAGGCACGGACAGCGGTTTGCCATAGGACGGAGAATAGGCCCAGGTTATGGCAATCTTTTTGCCCCGTAGGTTCTCCATGCCGTCAAAATAGTTCATCACATGCAGGAGATCGCTCATGGTTTGGGTTGGGTGATCGATGTCACACTGAAGATTGACAACGGTGGGGCGTCGGGACAAAACACCCTCAAGATATCCCTGGTGGACGGATTCGGCCACCTCCTTCTGATACCGGTGGCCTTCTCCGAGAAATATATCATCCCTGATGCCGATAACTTCGGTCAAATATGAAATCATAGTGGCGGTTTCCCGAACCGTTTCACCGTGAGCGATCTGTGATTTCTCTTCATCCAATGCCTGAAGGGCAAGACCGAGCAAATTGCTGGCACTGGCAAAACTGAACCGGGTTCTCGTGGACTTATCCCGAAATATGGACACGGCAATACCTGAGTCAAACACCTTGGGCGAGATATTGAGTTTCCGCATGTATCTGAATATTTCAGCCACCTCTAAAACCGCGGTCAGTTCATCCATGGATTTGTCCCAGGTAAGGAAGAAGTCGTTCAAATACAGACGGTCGGTTTTCTTGGTGGATAGGGATTCAATCGTCTCAGGAATGCCGATCTTTTTCACATTCAGCCTCCGAAGAATATGTCAATGCGATCATTGATCTAACCCTGAAATTACGTTGCCAGTGGTGTGTCCCAGAAATTCCTTACATAATCTAGCGAATTTTTTTGCGTCTCCAAAGACTAAATCAAAATCCGAAATTCGAATACCGAAACTCGAAACAAATTCGAATTCCAAATGACCAAAATCCAAAACATGTTTAGAACATCCGAGATTTGAATTTCCATATCGCTAATCGGAAATCTCGATTCATGGCTTCATCTTATGCCATAATCTATTTCCCATTTCCCGCGAGAAACGAAGGATGTCTGCCTCGTCACCGGTCAGCAGTTTTCTATCTTTTACAATCAGTTTCCCTGAAGAAATCACGCTCTGTACGTGGCTCGCATCGATGCCATAGACAAAATGACCCAGAAAGTTGTCCTGATTGATGGGGGTTGGGTAATCATAGTCCAGGACGACAAGGTTGTTTTCCCCGTCCCCGGAAAAACCGTGTTCATGCATGTAGACATGTACCTTTCTGAAACGCTCATAAATCCCGGCCACGTCGATGCCCTCAGTGCCCTGTCCCGCCAAGAAAGCGGCCTTTGCGCTCCTCAGCATGTCGCTGTGCATGCCGTCGGTACCAAGCATGACATTGTCGGTAATATCCTTGTAACCGGTAACACCGACGTTATTGTTCTGATTGCTTTCAATGTTCTCCACGACCCAAACCTTTGATTCCCTCATCAGGCATTTTTCATGGTCATCCAGATGGATACAGTGGGCCAGGATAGACTTGGGCAGGTTCAGAACGCCGACATCATGAAAGTGTTCTACAACCCTTTTACCGTGACGTCTTAAACAGCAGGCCTGATCCACCATGTCTTCCGCCACGTGGACATGGATGCCGGTGCCATATTTTTCCGCCAGAGAAACCGCCCTTTCCAGCAGATCATCTCCGACCGTGAACGAAGCGTGGAGGCCTACATGTCCCTTTTTGCGCGCCTTCAGATAATTTTCCGTCTCTTCAAGGCCTTTTTGTTTCGGTCCCTCTCCATCCCGGTCGGACAGTTCATAACAGAGCAGATGGGAGATACCGATCCGATCAAACGCTTTGGCAATGGTTTCGAGCGAGTTTTCAACGGCATACGGTGAAACATGATGATCGATGACGAGGGTGACCCCGTTCTTGGCGCAATAAAGGGCCGATACCAGGGCACTGGCTTCAATCATCTCCGTGTCCAATGATTTGTCCAAGCGCCACCAGATATATTTCAGGATGTCGTGAAAATTCTCGGGTACCTTTTCCGGAGGAGGCATTCCCCTGGCCAGGGCAGAGTAAATGTGGTGGTGGCCGCAGGCAAACGATTTGGTAACCAGCTTATCCTCGCAGTCCACTATCACGTCATCATCGGCCAGCCCGTCCTCGGACGGGACCGACTCCAAGAACCGGAAAGGGTGATCTTTTTCCGGTGAAACCGCGAGGTGTGTCCTTTTGAACTCCAATGACCGCCAGTCCACGTACGTTGCATTCTTGAGATATACCGCCATACTTACATCCTCTTGAGGGGAAGTGCATACCGGCGTTTCTTATCGAACTGATACAGGGCGTTGGCAACGGCGGGGGCCGTGGGAACTGCACCGATTTCTCCGATGCCCTTGGCGCCGTAAGGCCCACAAGGGTCTTTCACTTCCACGCCTCTGACGATGATCTCGGGAACCGCCGAAGCATGTAAAAGCCCGAGGCGGGAAAACCTGGAAGATTTCAGATAGCCCTTGTCCAAGGGCAGTTCCTCGGTCAGCGCATAGCCAAGTCCCATCACCACGGCCCCGTGGATCTGACCCTCAAACAAGGTGGGGTTTATGATCCTGCCAGCATCATGGGCCGCGTACACCTTATCCACTTCGCCGCGATCGTTTAACACGACCACATGGGTGGCGTAACCATAGGCAAAATGGGTGACGGCCTCTCCCGGTTCTCCTGGCCTGGTGGTCCAGTCACATGACCACCTTCCCCGGTAGCATCTCCCGGCGAGGTCCCGCAGTGATCGGGTCTTGAGGTCCTCCTTGAGCTGTCTGGCTCCCTCGATGACGGCATTGCCCAGAAGCACCGTGCCTCTGCTGGCGGTGGTCATGCCCGCCGGAGCAGAGTGCCGGGTGGAGACCTTCACCTCAATGATGTCCGGATCGCTGATCCCGGTTTCCTCACAAAGGATTTGCTGTGCCACGGTGTCGATACCCTGGCCCATTTCGGTCCATCCGTGATGCAGGACAACGTGGGTTTCGGACTTGATTTCGATTTTGACCTCGCAATCTTCCACGATGCCGTTACCGATGCCGCAGTTCTTGAAGCCGCATGCCAGGCCGGCAAACTTGGCTCTGTAAAACTCGTCCTTTACGGCCTCCAGCGTGGCCCTGACCCCGACCCCCTCGAGGAGTAACTGACCTGTGGCTGTCCGGCCACCATTGACAAGTGCGTTGTCGTAGCGGAACTGCCACCGGTCAAAACCCCCTTTTTCGCATAGTTCATCGACGGCACTTTCAAAGGCAAAGGTTACCTGGTTGACGCCGAACCCGCGCATGGCCCCGCAGGGAATGTTGTTGGTGTACACGGCCTTTGAGGCAATATCCACATGGGGCACGTGATAGGCGCCGGTGGCATGGCTGGCCGCCCGCCTCAGGACTTCTGCTCCCACGGACGCATAGGCCCCGGTGTCTCCGATGATGCTGGCCTTCAGGGCGGTTAATTTCCCCCTTTCGTCACATCCCAATCGGTAGGTCATTTGAAAGGGGTGCCGCTTCGGATGCATCCGAAGTGACTCGGCCCGGTTCAGGCGCAGCTTGACCGGTCGCTTCAAATCATAGCTGAACAGGGCGGCGTGACCTTGAACCGTTAAATCCTCTTTCCCGCCGAACGCACCGCCGCTAGGTACCAGGGTCACATTGACCTTTTCCGTCGGAATGCCGAGAATGTCTGCAAGTTGTCGCTGATCTTCGTACACACCCTGGCTTTGCACGTAGACCTGAATGCCGTCCTCATTCCACGGCACGGCTAAGGCGGTTTCGGGTTCCAGGAATCCGTGCTCAACCCGCTGAGTTTTATAGGTTGCCTCCACAACGTAGGCGGATCCCTTGAGAACAGCCTCGGGATCATCGCCCCGGTGAACGTGACAGATCTCGAGGACGTTCCCTTTATCGTGGACCTTTATGGGACTGGTTTCCGCCGCCAACATATCGGTTATGGGCTCGAGCTCCTCATAGTCAACCACGATGAGGTCTATGGCATTTCGGGCAATGGTTTCGGTCTCGGCCACCAGACCGGCCAACACGTCGCCGATATATCGGGTGGTCTCCCCGTGCCGGATCATCGTGGGCCAGTCCTTGACGATCAGCCCACCCATGCGCTCCCCCGGGATATCATCGGCGGTAAAGACCCGGACAACGCCGGGAAGCTTTTCCGCCCGGGAAACGTCGATCTTTTTTACTCGAGCCCTCGGATAGTCAGTGAACTTGAGTGCTGCATAGAGCATGTTCTCATATCTCAAGTCGTCGACAAAATGACTGCTCCCAACGGCCCTTTCATAGGCGCCATACTTTGGTAGCCGCGCTCCTATCCTCCCCGGTTTTTCGAGCTTAATTTCCCGGTTTTTCCGCAACGCTTCGGCGGCAAACTGGATTGCTTCCACAATATTTACATATCCCGTGCAGCGGCACAGGTTATGCCGCAGGGCGTGAACGATTTCTTCTCGGTTCGGTTCCCGGTTATTCTCCAGCAATATCCTGGCCCTGGACATAAGGCCGGGGGTGCAGAATCCGCACTGGACTGCTCCTTTTTTCACAAAGGCCAGACCGAGGATCCGGCGCACGCGTTCCTCGAATCCCTCAACGGTCACAATATTGGCGCCCCGAACCCTTTTCATGGGGGTAATGCAGGACAGGGTCGGTTTCCCATTCATCTCCAGCATGCACGCCCCGCAGGCTCCTTCACCGGAGCAACCGTCCTTTACCGACGTAACTCCCTCGTAATCTCTCAGATATGTCAGGAGAGATAGATTTTCATCCCCTTTGAAGGTTCTCTCTTCATCATTCAACAGGAATGTGATCATGACGAATTATCCTGCGGTAAATGAGGTGTCGCTTTCTTCTAGAACGGGTTCTATCAAACGCCAGGGACAGGAAAATTCCTTAGCTTTTTTAAAGAAGATCCCTCTAGGCTTGTACGATACCACGGGCTTGAAGCTCATGATGTTTTTAGCATTCCAAGGCCTTCGCCAGCCCTTTAATATACCTGTTTCTCTTGCGTAATGCGAAATATTCAAGAATCGATTATTGCCTTAGCTTCGCAGCATAGTGATGAGCATCTGTTTTGTTTCAAGGCCCAATCGTGCCTCAGCGACAAAAATCGTTCACATAAATCAGGGGGATGATCGTATACATGGCGGCTGCCTTCACCAACTCGCTCTTCCAGGTCTTTTCATTCGGTGCATGGGCCTGATCTTCATGCCCCGGACCGAATCCGACGCAGGGGATACCGAATGTGCCCATAATGGATACGCCGTTGGTGGAAAAGGTCCACTTGTCAACAACCGGATCTTCTATGAAGAGTCCCTTGTGTGCCCTGACCAGCGTCTGGCATACGGTATGACCCTCTTCAAGAACCCAGGCGGGGAAATAGGCCTTGGACGGGAACGCTAAACCGGTATAGGGGGACTCCGAATACTCATACACGTACACCTGAGCCCCGGACGCCGTTACCGACGGCAGATCTCTGATCTGTTGCAAGGAGTTTTCTTCGGTTTCCCCTGCGGTGAGACGCCGATCGATAGAGATCGTGCAGCCATCGGCCACCGCACACCGGGAGGGAGAACTCGAAGATATCTCCGAAACCGTCAAGGACCCCTTACCCAGGAAGTCGTCGGTTTTGAGGTTTCCATGGAGCGCCTGCAGCTCCATCAAGACCGGCGCCATTTTGAATATGGCATTGTCACCTCTTTCCGGCGCCGAACCGTGGCAGCTGACGCCGCTGGTGGACACCCTGATCTCCATTCTCCCTCTCTGACCCCTGTGAATGCGGCATGAGGTCGGTTCGGTGGAAACGACGAATTCAGGTTTGATCTTTCGCTCCCGGATTATGTACTGCCAACAAAGTCCCTCACAGTCTTCTTCATGTACTGTGCCCGTAACCAGCAACGTATAGTCATCCTCTAGTTTCAAGGCCTTGATCATTTTCCCGGCATATACCAGGGCGGCCATGCCCCCTTTCTGGTCGCTGGCGCCCCTGCCGACAATGATCTCATCATCTTCGGAGCCCTCATAGGGGTCATATTCCCAAAGCCCCCGATTCCCCACGCCCACCGTATCGACATGGGCATCCATGGCTATGAGATGCCGGCCGTTACCCAGATATCCCAGAAGATTACCCATGGGATCAACTTCCACCCGGTCAAATCCCACATCCAGCATCTCCTGCTCTATTCTTCTTATGACTTTTTCTTCCTGACCACTCTCACTGGGAATGGCGATCATGTCTCTCAGAAACTTCGACATGGCAGGTCTGTATTCTTCCGCCTTCTCAAGAATGTCGGTAAATTCGGCTTTCATTAACCGTGCCCCCTTTGATCCCCGACTGTCGGGAACGCTTTTCCCCAAGGATATCTGACTGTTAACCTTAGTGCTCGTTTGACAATTTTTCGGTCTGACGGTTTCTCATATGGATTCTGGTTAAAGCCTCTTTAACACGCCCGCTTTAGCGTTAAACGCCTCTATTAACCCGTCCAACTCCTCAATACAACCGGCAATTCCCATCCAGTAATCGTCATTGTACCACTGCTCCCGGATTTCTTCGTAGGTTTTGCCTTGCTGCTCAACCCAGGTGTAATACTTGAGATTGTGGATGCGTTTGCGACCGTAGTAGGTCAGTTCCTCCATATGATCGATGGAAAGGCCCTGCAGGTGCTGGCCGAAAACGGTGGCGGCATCCTTTGCCGTGAACTCGCCGCGCCCCTCCGTCAGCTCGCGCAGCCTGCTGCCGTACATCTCCATGGAGTCCGTCAACACGGTCATGACTATATCGTTTTCGCCCAATTCATAATACTTGGCAAATTTAATGGCACTGACGAGATTGGCTGCACCTGAAATCCCGATCAGGTCCAAGCGTTGAACCAGGTGTTCCGGAACACCTCTTTCAAGCAGGTATCGCCTGCCGGCCGGCTCATTGAAGAGGCGGATGAGGCTCATTGGGGTTTCGTCATCGACGCCGACTATCATGTCGGTGTTCTTGACGTTGTGTATCCATGGCACGTGTTTATCACCGATCCCCTCGATACGATGCTCACCGAACCCGTTCTGGAGCAATGTGGGGCATTGCAGGGCCTCGCTGGCAACGATTTTGCTCATTGGGAATCGTTGTTTCAGGTAATCGCCGGCAGCAACGGTGCCGGCGGAACCGGTGGTGCAGACAAGACCCCGATATGTGCCTTTGGGACCCCTCATGGTCTCCAGAACTTCCATCATGGCCGGCCCCGTGATCTCATAGTGCCACAGGTAGTTTCCGAATTCTTCAAACTGGTTGAAGATGACCAAATCCGCACCGGATTCGCGTAACTCCCGGCATTTATCGAAGATTTCCTTGACGTTGCTTTCCGACCCGGGTGTCTTGATAATTTCGCCGGCAACGGTAGCGAGCCAGTCAAACCGCTCCTGACTCATTCCTTCGGGAAGAATGGCGATGGTATCGCATGCCAGAAGCGTTGCGTCGTAAGCGCCGCCACGGCAAAAGTTGCCCGTAGAAGGCCAGACAGCTTTCTGGCGGGTGGGATCAAATTGCCCTGTCACCAGTCGGGGGACAAGGCACCCAAAGGCCGCGCCTACTTTATGTGAGCCGGTTGGAAACCATTTGCCCACGATAGCAACGATACGGGCATCAACACCTGTGAGCGCTTTCGGGAATTCAATGAAATCAATGCCCCCAAAACCGCCACCGTGATCAACCGGTTCATTATGCCATGTGATCCGGAATAGATTGAGGGGATGAATGTCCCAGAGGCCTATGCTCTTCAATTGTGCGACAATCTTTGGCGGGATCAGGCCCGGGTCTCTCTGTTGTTTGAAGGTGGGAATAACGATGTTTCTCTCTCTCGCACGCTTTATGGTCCTTTCGAGGGATTCGGGATAAACGGTCAGGTCGATCACGGTCTGCTTCTCCTTATTCTGTTGTCGGATCTCCTTATCGACGTCCAGAGAATAGGGCTTTCATTTTCCTCTGTTGAGATTACAACCCCTTTACGTCTCTCGAATTCTTTAGAGGCCTGCTGCAGGTTCCAGATATTCTTCTCATTGGCCCACCACGGCGTTCATCTCCGGTTCCTCTGGGTGGTGAATAAAGGTTTTCAATCTTCAAACCTGTTCTATGACCGATGAGAATTCATTTCGGAGAAGAATGGCTTGTGTTCGATTGCATGAAAACCTCATTTCGGTCAATTTTCAGGCTAGAAATCATTTGCTTGAGATCATCCAGGTTTGGAGCAACGAGATACGGCCGTACGCCCCCCACGTCAACAGATTTCATGGCGCTGGCAATGTCCTTCAGCCCATTTCCCGTGCTCAGGACAACGACTTCTTCAGTCGCGAAGACCAACCCCCGATTTGCCGCCAAGGCCAGGCCTGCATAGGCCG
Organism: Deltaproteobacteria bacterium; assembly: GCA_030671095.1. The sequence goes on from DAOVAK010000013.1 coordinate 14,551, forward strand.
CAGCGGCTGCAGGTTCGGCAAAGACCCCGATGCCGCGGGCCAAAGCAGGGATAGCCGCCAAGATTTCTTTGTCCGTGACACGGATGAAAGCACCGTCGGTTTCATTCACGGCAGCCAGGGCCTTAATGCGATCTCGGGGCAGCCCTGCGCTGATACTGTCGGCAATCGTATGGGGATGAATGGCGGGCTTTGTGAGGATATTCTCGCCGTTTTTCCATGCCTGGTACATATAGTCGCTTCCCTGCGCCTGGATGCCCATCAGCTTGGGCATCTTATCGATCCAGCCGAGGGAAAACAGGTCTTTCAGGCCCTTGTGCAACCCTCCGATAATACAACCGTCACCTACACTAACAAAGATGCGATCCGGGGCGCGCCAACCCAGCTGCTCGCATATTTCATAGGCGGCAGTTTTCTTACCTTCTGTCATATAAGGATTATATCCGGTGTTGCGATTGTACCAGCCATATTCCTTAGAGGCCTGCAGGCAGAGCTCAAAGGCATCGCTATACGTCCCTTTGATCAGAAAGACAATGGACCCGAAGACCAAGAGTTGGGCAATTTTCGCCTCTGGGGCGCTTTCAGGCACAAATATGACATTGGGCTGTTGGATGGACGCGCAGAGACCACTCAGTGCGGCCGCAGCGTTGCCGGTGCTTGCGGTGGTGATCACCTCGGCCCGTTTTTCACGCCCCTTCACCAGGGCGACGGCGCTTGCCCGATCTTTGAATGAACCCGTCGGCTGACAGCCCTCGTCTTTCACCCATACCTTTTTCAATCCCAGCCCGGCCGCCAGTTTCGGGGCTTTGTAAAGGGGCGTCCACCCAACCGCGAGCGGAGTTGTGGGCGTATCCGGCTCTACAGGCAACATGGGTTTATAGCGCCAGATGGTCAAGTCGTCCGAATGGAGGAGGTCTTCCTTGCTGATGCGCCGCCTTATGAGATCGTAATCATAGTGCACGTCCAAAATGCCTTCATTGCCGTGATCCGGGCACACATAGGTCACCTCTTCCGGACTATAGATCTTGCCGCATATGAGGCATTTTAGACTAAGGACGTTTTCCATTTATTTATTTTGAAGGATTGTGTTCTCAACGACTCAAATTCCTCGAATAATTGTTCTTGCCATCCAGAGGATATCAAAACTTGAGGGGTAGAGTCAAAATCTTTAAGAATCCCGGAAAGTTTCCTATGCTACCGAAGGCTGGCCCCCCGCCCATAACCACTTCTTTATCAAACGGAGTATCCGTAGGTCTCCCACACGATGTTCCAGAAACTTCAACAGCCATTCGTGATCCAATTCACCAAAGAAGTTTCGGACATCCGCATCCAAAATCCAGTTCACCTTCCTCCGGGTTATCCCCACCCAGATCGCATCCAGCGCATTATGCACACTGCGTCCCGGGCGAAAGCCATAACTGAAACCAAGAAACTCCTCCTCGTAAATCTGCATTAGCAGTTGGACCACCGCATGCTGGACTATCTTGTCTTCCAATGCGGCAATACCAATCGGACGCTGTTTTCCATCGTCCTTCGGTACGTAGGTCCTCTTGGAGGGTTTGGCTCGGTAGCGGCCATTGTGAACACGGGCATGCAGGTCGGCTAATCGGCTTTCCACTCCATTGCCATATTCCGCCCATGTCACATCGTCCACACCGGGTGCGGCTTTCGGGTTTAACTTTCGGTACGACTCCCTCAACAGGTCCACCGTAATGTGGTGGAACAGTGAGGTAAACTGGATTTGTGAGTCCCTTCTCGCTGCCTCTCGTACCCGTTCAAACCCGCTTAACAGGTCTTTTGGCTCAACGTAGGTCTCTCCACTTGGCCGTATCCGGGATTTCTCCTTTCGTGCCCGTTTAGTGTTCTCCATATCAAGCCTCCGTCACAGTGTACGGCACCTGTCGAACTTTAACAGGTTCCCCTTGGTCAGGCTCCTTTCCTCCACCATCTCCGCCGCTCCATGGTCACGCCATGCGTGGTTGAGGAAGCATTGTTCGATGGCTTCTCAGGTCCTATGAGCCTGTCCGACTTCTCGGAAGCATACACGCCGGGATTTCGGCCTTGACCTTCTCCGGCTGGACTGCCTTCGGGACTAACAACAGCCGCTTCCGAGATCTCCCGGTTCCCGCTCATGAAGCGTATGCACATGCCACAGGTCTCTGACTCCGGGGAGCCGAAATGAGCACTCGCATGACGCACTCCTTCATGTTGCCTTCCCCATCGTCCGACAAGGTCGGCGCTCCCGAACGGTGATTTCGGAGGCCAATACTGTGCCTATGCACACCCCTGCTAACGCTTCGCCACGCCATCACTGGTCGTCGACGCATAGCTCGGGGCCGGAGCGGATCGCTACTCCTTTCTCCGTAGAGGACTTGGCTCTACAGCCTCACCTCCTACTTCATGCCGGTTTTAACCGGCGCTTTCCG
>DAOVAK010000746.1 GCA_030671095.1 Deltaproteobacteria bacterium
GGAACCTCTTTTAGGCTGCTACGGGAGAAGAGTCCCCGCTGGGCCCTCTCCAAGTAGACCAAGTTCATGTCTGTGGCCAGCACCTTAAGGTCCGGCAAAGCCAGAAACCGATCCTGTAACCGATCCCACAACATGGTGAAAGTAAATACCTCTTCCCCGCAAGCACAGCCTGCGAACCAGACCTTCACCCTCTCCCTGTTTCTATGGATGATTTTCGGCAATATCTGATTTTCGAGGGTCTCCCAGAAACCACGATCCCGGAAGAAGCGACTGATAGAGACGGTCATCAAAACTTCACACTGTGCCCTTAGCTCTTTGTCATTGTCTATGGCCAGAAGATACGCTTCAAAATCTTCACACGCCAACGCCTTCATATGCCGGCGAATGCGTTTCTTAACCCCTTTTCGGACCTTTCGATATCCCCTCCACGAGAGTCCAAAGCGATGGAGGAGTTGGCGAAATTGATGGTCATCCATAGACGTATTCTATAGAGTTTTACGAAAAAAACAAAACCCTAAAATCGCTGCGTATTTGATCCTAAAGAAGATAAAGAGAGACCTTTGAAAAATGTTCAATTTTGTTCAAGGTCAAGGAAGGCGAAGATTTTAACCACAGGAATACACGACAAGTATTTCGAGGATTGAAATCTGAGTCTGACGCAGAGATTGGGCAAAAGAGGACGTTTTTCAAAGGTCTCAACTAGGAGGGGAGCAAAATGCCGGATGAACAGGTAGGTGTCATCGTCAAATTTTTTGCCAAGCCGAGCGTAGCCGCTATTGAGGTGACCAGTGGGACCATCAAGATAGGAGATGTGTTGAAGTATCAAGGTCATACCACGGAATTCACCGAAGAAGTGCTCAGCATGGAGCTTGATAATCAACCCCTAGAAGAAGCCAAAGTGGGTGATCTTGTGGGGATAAAGGTCAAAGACAGGGTCCGAGAGAACGACAAGGTCTATAAGGTGGTGGAAGAGTAGAGAGGGCACGCTATTCCTGCAGTTCGCGAAGCTTCAGCCGCTGAATCTTTCCAGAAGGTCCCTTAGGAAGGTCCTGCATCACTTTTATCACCTTGGGGGTCTTGAACGCACCAAGATGCTCCATGCAGTGGGCTCGTAGCTCCTCTTCTGTGCATTCACAGTCCGGTTTCAAGACACAGCAGCACATGATGTCCTCCCCATATTCTTCGTCAGGAATGCCCACTGCAGCAGCGTCCAGTACGGCCGGATGCTGGTACATGACTTCATCTATCTCTCTGGGAGCAATATTCTCTCCTGCTTTTATAATGAGTTCTTTGATTCGGCCCGTCACAAAAACGAATCCGTTCTCGTCCATATATCCCAAGTCCCCTGTGTGAAACCATCCGTCCGGTTCCAAGGCTTCCGCGGTTTTGTCCGGTGCCTTGTAATATTCTTTCATTACATTATCACCGCGGATCATGATTTCACCTTCCGTGCCACAGGGCAACTCCACTCCCTCCTTATCCACTATCTTAGCCTCATTCCCTACTGCGATTCCTGGCGAGCCATACTTTCTCTTGTCCGGATCCATTGGATTTGAAAAAACGGGTGCAGCCGTCTCTGTCAAACCCATGGTCTCAATGATGGACACCCTAAATCTTTCCTCAAAGGCCTTGTGAAGGGAGGGTGGCAGGGCGGAAGAAGCGGAGCGGCCAAATCGCAATTGGTCTAGATTCAGGTCTTTCCCCTCCAGGTCTGTTGCACTACACAGATAAGAAATGATCGTGGGCACAACGCTGAACCATGTGCACCGGTACTCTGAGATGAGCTCCCAAAAGTTGGACGTGCTGAATTTATGAGGCATCACCACGCTGCCACCGCTCACTAATGGCGTAACCGATGTGACCACCTCACCATTAATATGATAAAGGGGCAGAGAGCAAAGGGCCCTATCTTCAGGCGTCAGCCCATGGGCCATGGTCGTGTATTGCCCGCCTGCAACCATGTTTTTGTGGGATAGAATCGCGCC
>DAOVAK010000202.1 GCA_030671095.1 Deltaproteobacteria bacterium
ATCTGTGTCTTCACTAGATTCATAAAAACCTCCCTGTTAGAAAGCTCATCCCTCACCTTTCCATTTGTCGTACTATTGCTGAGAACTTATATCTATTGTTATCCTGATCCAATGCTAACTTGGTGAATTAGGTTTAGCGTACCCCTTTTTGACAGCGTAGCTCGAGTTTGGCATAATCATAATATGGTAAGCAGCCTAATAAATCGCCCCTTTAAGCTAGTAAAGATAGACATCTGCAGCCAATGTAGATACTGGCCTGAAACTATTCGTGGCTCATCTGGAGAATCCGCTTCGATTTCGAAATTGGACGAAGATTATACAAGACTCCTCCAGGAGATAGAGTATTCATAATGGCACTTAAAGGGCCAACTACGGAAACACACTGAACTCGATAAGGAAATGCAGGAGATTCGTGAACGTGAAAAACTACTGGACAGCGTATCAACCTAGGGCGAGTGGACTAGTTTGCGTTTCTCGGAAGGATTTCAGCGAAGTCGCCATTGAGAGTATGAGTTTGTTTAGGCATCTAATTCAGAGTTTGCCTTAGTCATCTTCAACTGCAGAGGTCAAAATAGTATTTGTCTAAGAACACAATAATGAATAAATCGGTTTTAGTAATCGGTGGAGGCATCGCCGGTATTCAAGCTGCAATTGACCTTGGCGATATGGGCTTCAAGGCCTACCTCGTGGAGCAATCATCGGCTATCGGCGGACGGATGGCCCAACTGGATAAGACCTTTCCTACTAATGATTGCTCGATGTGCATGTTATCGCCCAAGCTGATGGAAGTCGCTCGGCATCCCAATGTCGAGATTATCACCCAGGCAAGTGTGAAGGAGATTAAGGGTGAGGTTGGTAGCTTTAGCGTTACGGTTTTGAAAACTCCTCGCTACATTGATCTCGAGAAGTGCAATAACTGCAATATCTGTTTGGACAAGTGCCCGGTGAGATACGTGCCCCAGGCAGAGCCGGCAGAGAAAGAGGGTTCGCCCGAATCGAATCTGGAATGGGATCAGCTTCTAAAGCGAGGTCAGGAAGTTAAAAAGAATGAAGTCAGCCTGACCATTGATGGCGAAGAGATCAAGAGTGAGGAAGGGATGACCATTCTGGAAGCTGCTAAGAGCGCAGATATTGAAATCCCTACTCTTTGCTATCACCCGGCCCTTTCCCCGGCCGGTGCCTGTCGTGTCTGTTCAGTTGAAATCACTAGTCGGGGCCGAAAACGGATCGTTACCTCCTGTAATTACCAGGTCGAAGACGGCCTGATTGTAAGCACCAGTTCCCCTGACGTGATTCGGCTCCGTAAGATGCTCTGCGAGTTACTGCTGGCAAGGTGTCCGGAGTCCGAGGTGATACAGGGCTTAGCGCGGCAGTACGGGATTGAAGAGCCACGCTTTGAACTGAAATGGGATAAGTGCATTCACTGTGGATTATGCACCCGGGTTTGTGCGGAGCGGATGGGAAGGAGTGTGATTGGGGTGGTTGATCGAGGTGTAGAGCGACGGGTGGCCACCCCGTTTCAGATGACGAAAGATGAAGCCGATGACATGTGTATGGCCTGTGGTGCATGTGCTTTTGTCTGTCCTACTGGGGCGATTAATCTTGATGAGATCACGGCTAAGAAACCAGTGCCGATTCTTTCCGAGTTTGATCTGGGCTTAAAGTCAAGGGCACCGGTCTATCTTCCCTTTGCCCAGGCGGTACCGAATGTGCCTGTGATCGACCGTAGTACGTGTGCTCATTTTACTACCGGCAGGTGTCAAATCTGTGCTGATCTGTGCCCCACTGGGGCAATTGATTTCGAACAGGTTGATGAGTTAGTCGAATTAGAGGTGGGTTCGATTATTGTTGCTACTGGCTTTAACCTGTATGATAGCTCGATACTAAAAGAGTATGGTCATGGTGTGATCAAGAATGTCATCAGTGCCCTTGAGTACGAAAGACTGATTAGTGCTTCCGGGCCTACTGGAGGCGACCTTAAGCGGCCCTCAGATGGTAAGATTCCGAAACGGCTGGCCTTTATCCAGTGCGTTGGGTCGAGAGACGTGAACTACAAGCCGTACTGTTCGAGTGTTTGCTGCATGTATGCTACCAAGGAAGCCATCTTGGCCCATGAACACTATCCGGAACTGGAGGCGTTCATTTTCTACACCGACTTGAGGGCAGTGGGCAAAGGATTTCAGAGATATGTTAGTCGGGCCGAGAAAGAGAATAATGTGGTTTATATAAGAAGCCGTCCCGGAAAAATTACCGAAGATGCCGAGACCACCAATCCGGTTATCTGGTATGAAGATACCAGAACCCGGGAGTTACAGAGTATGGAGGTAGACTTAGTTGTGCTCTGCCCGGCACTGGTTCCCTCCCTTAGCATGGTCGAGACGGTGGGCAATTTACGGATAGATTTGGATGAAGACGGTTTTGTTCAAGCGCCGGATAGGCTATTTCATCCGATCGACACCAAGACTCTGGGCATACTGGCCTGCGGCTTCTGTCGCAGTCCGCAGGATATCCCCAGTTCGATTATCCAGGCATCGGGAGCGGCGGCGAGAGCAGCGGAACTGATCTCGAGTGGAGACCGAAAACATGCAGAAGATTAGGGTTGGCGTTTTTATCTGCCATTGTGGCAGTAACATCGCCTCTGTAGTCAACATTAGTAAGGTAGTCGAATACAGTAAGGGGCTACCCAACGTTGCCTACGCGGAGGCTAACCTATATACCTGCTCCCCCGATGGGCTACGCTCGATCAAGAATAAGATCGAGGAACACGGCCTGAATCGGGTGGTGGTGGCTTCCTGCACTCCGCGGACTCATGAGTCGTTATTCAAGGACACTTGTGAGGAAGCCGGTTTGAACCCCTATCTATTCGAGTTTGTTAACATTCGGGAACAGTGCTCCTGGGTGCATAAACAGTGGAAAGAAGAGGCCACCGGCAAGGCACAGGACTTGGTTAGAATGGGGGTGACCAAGGCCTCTTTGTTAGAGCCTGAAGAACGGATTATGGTTCCGGTATCTCCCTCAACGCTGGTTATCGGAGGCGGTATTGCCGGGATGACGACGGCCTTAAACCTGGCCCGTCAGGGTTTTTCCGTCCACCTGGTGGAAAAAGAAAGAGAGCTTGGTGGTCTGGTAAGAAACCTCAATCGGCTGTTTCCCACTAATGAAGATGCGCAGGACTTTCTCCGCCCAATTGTGGAGCAGGTTGAAACTCATGAAGAGATAAGTATACATATGCCGGCCAGAGTAAGCGGCGTCAGTGGTTTTATCGGTAATTTTGAGGTCGATATCCAGGAAGGGAATGAAGAGAGACAGTATCAGGTCGGCACAATTGTGGTGGCCAGCGGTGCCCAGGTGCTCCAACCACAGCGAGGCTACTTTGGTTACGGAAAGATGTCAAATGTACTCACCCAGCTCGAATTAGAGCAGCGAATTAAGGATGGGACAGCTTTGGCGGAGAATGTGGTCATGATTACCTGCGCCGGGGCCTGTATTCCGGAGCGGCCCTATTGTTCCACCTTCTGTTGCGCTACTGCCATTAAGAATAGTATCTTTCTGAAAGAAGAAAACCCCCGCGGCAGGGTATATATCGTCTATCGAGAACTGATGGCTTACGGGGTGGAGTTGGAGAAGTATTACCGTAAGGCGATGGAGCTGGGGGTAAGATTTATCCGATACAATCAGGAAAGACCGCCCCGGATTATTGGAAACGGGCGGGCAACCGGGGTTAGCGTATACGATGAACTCTTTGGCAGGGAGTTAGAACTTGAGTCTGACCTGGTGGTACTTTCGACACCGCTAATTCCTTATCCGGAAAATGAACTCACCTCAAAGATGCTTAAGGTGCCGTTGAGCGAGGATGGTTTCTTCCTTGAGGCGCACCCGAAACTGAGGCCAGTAGAGTTCTCTAACGAAGGCATTTACGTCTGCGGTTCGGCTCGCTGGCCGGCCAGTGTCGGGGATTGCATTTCGCAAGCCTACGCGGCTTCAGCTAAGGCCTCCATTCCGATGCGGAAGGGTTTTGCCACGGTTGAACCGATTAATGCTTTTGTTAACGAAGATATTTGCACTGGCTGTGGTAATTGCGCCCTGGTCTGTCCGTTTAGTGCCGTTGATGTTCAGTATAAGGATAACAAAAGGATCGCTGAGGTGACCTCGGTTATGTGTAAGGGCTGCGGAAACTGTGCTGCGGCATGCCCGAGCGGGGCGATGCAGCAAAAGGGATTTACCGACCGGCAGGTGATGGCGATGATGGATGCCGTGGTCGGACGTGGGGATCTCAATGTCTAGCTATGAACCAAAGTTACTTGTATTTTGCTGTAACTGGTGTTCCTATGCGGGTGCTGATCTGGCCGGTACCAGCCGACTTCAGATGCCCGCTGGCTTCCGCGTGATACGGCTAATGTGTTCCTCCCGGGTAAAGCCGGAGTGGGTTATCCGGGCGTTAAAGAATGGCATCGATGGGGTAATTGTGCTCGGCTGTCACCCCGGCGATTGTCACTATCAGACGGGAAACTACTACACCCGACGAAGACTTTCCCTGACCAAGAAGTTCCTCGAGTACCTGGGCATTGAACCTGAGCGCCTTCAGTTTAGCTGGGTTTCCGCTTCTGAAGGCGGCAAATTCGCTGAGATCGTTACCGAGGCGATTAAAGAGCTTCAAGAGCTTGGTTCCAACAAGCTCTTTGACGCACAAAGGCATGCGAATGGAGAAACTGCGCAGTAAGCGCGAGATTGCACTAAGGCAGGCTTGGATGGCAGATACGGGAGTTGGGTAACATGGCTAGGAGCATTGATGAAATCATAAATGATAAGAAGGTCTTCTATTGCGTGGAATGTGGCAAGTGTGTTGCCGTTTGCCCGATGGCGGAAGTGTACCAAGAGTTTGCCTATGAGCTATCTCCCCGTGGCATCAATAAGCGGGCGCTACTGGGTTTTGATGTCCTGGATATCCTGAAGGACAAGAAGATCTGGTTCTGTCTTGGTTGTACTGCCTGTACCGAAATCTGCCCGGCCGGGGTGAAATATGCCGAGTTTATCGAGTCTTTAAGACTCCTGGCAATAAAAGAAGGTAATGCCGATTATTGCGTTAAGTGTAAGCGTTGTGGTGACTATTATATACCCGCGCCTATACTTGATAAGATGCGAGATAATGTGGCGCAAAAAGGGCTGTCATGCGAATTTCTAGATCAATGCCCTAAATGTCGCAAATATGATCTTGTAAATAAAGTAGTTAAGAAGTAGCTCAAGCATCATGAAGTAAAGCAAGGAGGAGGGTGCAGAAGAGTTTATTTACTATTTGTTAACCGGTGGTAAAGGCAGCCAGTTTTTGGGTCGCATCATAATAATTAGGGGAAGTGTTCTGTAAAAAGGCAAGCATTAGTACTGCTACCAGTGCCTTGGTGATAGAGCGAATAGATGATGCCATGAAAATCGCGAATAGCCCATTAACCATTCTGTGTGTTGGGATATTATAACCGCTATAACCCATACTAATTAGTTTGATGATCATAATTTATGAAAAGAGAAAGGAGTTCGTTTTATGCTTTATGGCTATAGTGGGAAGATTCTGCTTGTTGACCTGACCTCAGGTTCAATCAAGGAGGAAAGTCTACCTGAGCAGGTTTACCGTGATTATATCGGTGGTGTTGGCCTGGGGGCGAGAATTCTTTATGAACGCATGAAGCCTAATGCTGACCCACTGGGGCCGGACAACATACTCGGTTTTCTGGTTGGAGTCTTGACCGGGACTGGTATTCACGGTGCCCGATTCCAGGTCGTCACCAAGTCCCCGGTTACCGGCGGCTGGGGTGACGCCAACTCCGGCGGCTCCTTCGCCCCCGAACTGAAGGCTGCCGGCTATGACGGCGTCTTCTTCAGCGGCGTCTCA
>DAOVAK010000275.1 GCA_030671095.1 Deltaproteobacteria bacterium
GAACCTTATTAATCGCAATTATCCCACTGAAGAAAAAATTCGGATTATCGAAATGGTCTGGCAAATTGCATTCATGGACGGGAAGCTTGACAAGTATGAAGACTATCTTACCCACAAACTGGCCAGGCTGTTAAATCTTACCCACAAACAGCTCATTGAGGCCAAACTGAAAGTCATCCATAGTGATAATCCCCCCTAGTCCCATTATTGAAGGTCGGCCAAGGGGGGATATCTCTAAAGCTCGAAAGAAGGAAGGGCAATCACCAACGGCGAGCCATCAAACCCCTCAAGTTCCTCCATACCCAACAGTCACTTTCTCGCCTTGCACAATCACTGGGACCTTGCGCACACCACCAGAATACTCGAGCATCTCTTCAAGTTTGTCGCTCTCAGCCTTTACATCTACATATTCCGCATTCTTACCATAGGCCGACCTGGCCTTATCTGTATAGGGTCACCCCGATTTTCCAAAGATAATCACCTTCTCTGCCATAACGAGATCCTCCTCATTTCTACTTTATACCTTAACGAAAAGAGAACGAATTAATATCGCTTTAGCCTCAAAACTTCAAGTACCTTCTCATGAATTGATAGATTTCCTGCGATAATTCCTTGATTGCCAGCCATGTCTGGGCCCCGGGAGAAGTCCAAAGGACGACCTTGCATGTCCGTGACACGCCCGCCTGCCTCTTCCACAATAATCGCCCCCGCCGCGTGGTCCCAGATTTTCTCCAGGTAGGTTGCGGCTTCAGCAGACGGGAATCGCAGGTAGAGAAGGGCTTCCCCACGCGCCACTATACCATATTTGGGTTGGCCGTCCACCCTCATTGGAGGGACTCGGATTCCAGCCAATTTGGCTACCGCATGATGCAAGGCATGGTCACAGTGCGACGATTCAACGCTTTCCACGAAGGGTAGATTGGGAGTCTGATCAAGGCTCGCTACTCTTATGGAAGAATCAGGAGCACCATTCATGGGAAACATCCTCGCCCCCTGGCCCCGCACAGCCGCAAACAAAACACCTCTCTCCCCTGCATCGTCTCCCGGACTGATGGGAAGTGAAGGACATGCCAGGATTCCTAGCTTCACCTCCCCCTCTTCTATAAGTGCCACGGCCACAGCGTAATGGTCCCCCCTCAAAAACCCCTTTGTCCCGTCAATGGGGTCTATGGTCCAGAAGCGAGGCCCCACTTCTCCATTGCCTCGGTTTATCCAGGTAATCACGCCCTCCTGAGTAGCATCAGGCACCCTGCGTTGAACATACTCTGTGACCTTCTTTAGAGTAACACCCATATTCGGTTCCCGCAGTGGGGTGCCCTCCTCTTCCCCCACCACCTGATCATCTGGGAAGGCATCGACTATGCTTCGGCAGATCACGGCCTGGGACCCAAAATCGGCTACAGTGACTGGAGTGCCGTCCTTCTTTTCGATGGCCTCAGGACGCATTTCTTGCCGTACTTGCTCACAGAGTTCTGCGGCAGACAGGGCTGCCTCAAATGCCACCTGCTTTTCACGTTCATAAGGCATAACGAATCAATCCAATTCTTGAATATTGTGAATAGATTTCGGAGATGAAAAAACTGGATATAGGCGTCAGAGTTGTCTGTCTTAGCCACCACCTATGTGAGGGATAAAACAGATCCGATCATTATCTCAAGAACCTGCTCCAGATTAGATAATTCGCTGTTTACCGTTACAAGGACGGCATCTTTGTTAATGGGTATGTCCGGATAACATCCCCGGATATCCCTCAGCACCTCAGTGACACGTGCCTTCTCCGAGACAGACACTTGAATTTGATCCGTACTCGTCACCCTGCGTTGAACTCCATTGAAACTGACAGAAACAACCATAAACTACCTTGCCCCCTTCGGGGTCAATAGATCCTGGATGCTGGATGCTTAATACTAGATAGATAAATAAGTTTCCTTTTAACCAGGATCCAGAATCGAGTATCCAGTATCAGTTACGTGAAAGTCATTTATCCGATGGCACAAAGTTCAAGACAGATATGTAAAGCCTCAACTATCAAGCCTGGTTCCGTTCGACACCATTTTTTCTCCCCACGACAGGCCGAATTCATTCAACAGGGCCAGGGCCTGATCATCCAGCAGGTCAAACTTATCCACCGTCTCGGGCAAGGGCACGCCGTCTAAGTTATAACCCTTTTCTTCGTAAACCACATCGCATAGATTTTGATACGCCTTCTCTCGTAAATCAATGATGAGTCTGTGTCTATCTTCCTTCTCATCTGGAAATTTCTCTTCACCTATTTGCTCTTTCAACCACTCATCATAATAGTCGGCTCTTCTCTCATATTCGTTCAAGTATGCCGGTCCCATGGCCCTGAGCGGAATGAGGTCACTTGACCTTGTTCCCCTTCCCTGTCGGAGATTGATTAATTTCTGCAGTACTTGAAGGCGCTCTGAATCGTCTAAGACATCTTGTACTGTTTTGTTACAGCCCACCGTGGCGTTAAGATACTTGACGTAGTATGCCAGGGTCGGCTGGTTCTGTGCAGGGTTATTTGTGTTCGCCGCCTCCGGATGTCGGACATCTATCCAGGGCAACTTGCACAACCCAACTGCGTTGAACCAAGTACGGATGAGGGGAAACCATTTCAGCGCGGCTGCTTTATCCTCAAAGGTGGGGATCTCCTTATGGACTTGATCGATAAAGATTAACCAGGCTTCGTCATGCTGGGGCCCTTTAAGCGCAAAACCATAACCTCCCTGCTGGGCAAGACTCTCTTTAGTAACGTACATGGAAAACTCAAGGCCCTTCACTTCCATGCCAAACTTGTCTAACTCCACCATGATCTGGTCGTAGGGTGTACCGGACCTGGCTGCGTAGTGCTGCGCTACCCACTTCTTCGCCCGGCGCACGCCCTGACCGCATATCTTTCCCAAACCCTCACCCCGGGCTGTCTCGTGTAATAGACGGTCGGCCGAGTCTATGTTGCCCCACGAGAGATCGTAACCCACGTCCTCGGTGGAAATGTAGCCTCTCTGTATGCATTCCATCAGAAATGAGGTGGTAACACCCATGGAAATGGAGTCCAGTCCGTACTCATCACAGTACCAATTGAACTCCATCACAAACTGTGGATCGAAGATACCCATCGAGGTGGCAGCCGCTACTGTCTCATATTCCGGACCATCTATGCCCACCTGTTGGCCCGCTTGCGGCCCCCTCTTCAAAGTGACATTCTCGGCCCCTTTGGCACAAGCCAAATTGCAACCCATGTAGCAGCCATCGGGAATATTCTTGGCCAGATAACGATCCAGAAACACCTCCGCAAATACCTTGCTCGCATCCGGGTGACTGCCATACTGATAGTTATTCACAGGCAGAATGTGAAACTTGTTCATGTACTCGCTCAGGACCGGTGTGCCCCAACTGGAAAGACGCAATTGCTGAGGATCCATCTTGCTGAGGACCTTCTTCAGATCGGCCCCTGCCTCGCGCACCCCATCCTTATCCACTGGGTTGTTTGCCTCGACCCGCGGCAGGCTTGAGCGAACAATTATCGCCTTCAGCCCTTTTGCGCGCATAACGGTGCCAGTACCTCCCCTACCCGCCTGCTTACATCGCATCCTTTTTCGCCGTTTGTCGTAAAAGAGACTGTTTATGATCCCAAATCGTGTATTGCAGGCCCCTATGCCCGTGGTCACAGCGGCAATATTCTCACTCAACTTTCCCTGGTTGAACGCTTTTAGCAGGCGTTCCCCGTAGGAAAGCCCACCAAAATCCGCATCGTCTCCAAAAGAAGGGGCCTCAGCCATATGGACCACACCCTCATCCCCGTCCACGATCAAAATAACGTCTGTTTTTGAGACGCCCGAAACGGCCAAAGCATCAAACCCGCAAAGTTTCAGCAGCGGCGCAAAATGCCCTCCCACATTGGAATCAACGAAAGTATCTGTCAGGGAAGAAATGGTCCCAACAATGAACTTGCCAGTGCCGGGAAACCTGGGATCGGCACCCAATGGCCCACTGGCCATCACCAAGATATTTTCAGGGCTATCGTATCTGGTCTCGGCGGTCGTCCCGTCCCAGATCAGTTTCAGGGCGTAACCTCGGCCGCCGATGTATTTTTCTTTGAAATCATCGGATAGCTGTAAAGTGGAAATGGATCGGGTCCCCAAATCTACTTGAAGAATGTGATCCGTATACCCTCCTTCAACAGGAGCCGGTTTATATGTAATTGTTTCTAAAATCTTCATCTGCTCTCAATGCTCCTAGAACCAAGATAAGTGCTGAATTCCTTTATGAAAAGAGACAAAACTTATAGTTATAAATAGCAGCCGCCCATTGTCAAGGAATTTCAATGCATTCATGTTCCTAAACCCGCAATTCTCCCCGAATGCTGACTCATAATTCTATCTTTGACGGGTTGGAATGCTGCGACCAACACAATAGGGTAGGTTTTTTCAGTCTGGATAGGGGGACAAGTCTTTAGAGGGAAGGGCTTTGTATCTCAGCAGAATATTACATCAAATTAAAATTATAGAGGAATTAGTTAATGCATTTGTTTAGGATCTCACATTTTGGCCAGGCAGAGGGCACCGTATGGCGGCTATGCTCAATGGCGAAGTTGATCTAAGGGGCTTTTTTTACGGCTTTCCCTCCCCTATCGTATGATATGCCTCATTTCGTCTAACAACTTAGGCTTGACCATATCAGCCTCCTAAAATATAATATATATAAGCTTTATATTTTCGGACTTAATATAAATTAATTATAATATTTATCTATTTTTAGTGGATATCTATCAATTTAAACTTATTAAAAATAACTTTCAGGCATTTGTTTCAAAATTGGCCGTTAGCTACTTTCAGTAATACTTACAGATTTTATTGTCAA
>DAOVAK010000548.1 GCA_030671095.1 Deltaproteobacteria bacterium
ATCCGTGCCATTCGGGCCTCGGAAAAACGTTTTTACCAAAAGATTCGTGACATCTATGCCACCAGTATCGATTATGACCCCAATCACCCCATGTCCGGCGAATTCTTTGCGACCGTTCAAAACAAACTTCATTATGCCATCACGGGCCGCACTGCCGCCGAATTGATTGCTGAACGCGCCGATGCCACGAAACCATACATGGGATTGACCAACTGGAAAGGCAGCGGCAGGGGGTGTGAAAACAATGGGGTCTTCATTCCTGACAAGTAATTGAAGGTGAGTTAATAGATCGTTATAAATCAAGATGATAAAGGGAGAATCTATTATGCAAAGAGGCAGGGAGGGGAGTAACATGAAAACAACTATCCCTATAAGCGGTTGCCGAACGACGAAGGTCTACTGCCGGCCGGGATGTCCTCCGGGAAGGAGAACAAAGCCTGAAAACCGGATTTATTTCAAGTCACGAGAAGAAGCCAGGGCCAGAGGTTACAGGGCATGCAAAGTATGCAGGCCCGATGAATCATTCTCAGAGACCTTCTTTTTAACTGATTATCAAAGTCCGCTTGGACCTTATATTCTTGTCAGCTCACGGTGGGGAGTCGTCGGTCTGAAGAACGAAGAGCGGGCTCAAATCTTCATCGACCGCTGGGAGAGGGCGAACATTTCGGTTAAATATGACGGCGCTCATAATCTTGAATTAAAAGAACAGTTGGATACCTATTTTGCCGGACAACTCCGCCAATTTACAATCCCCTTAGACCTGCGTGGCACGCCTTTTCAGCGCCAGGTTTGGGATACCCTCCGAATGATTCCATGGGGGAAGACTCGCAGTTATGGCCAGATTGCGGCAGTACTGGGCCGCCCAGGGGCTGCCAGGGCTGTGGGACGTGCCGTCGGTACGAATCCTATTTCCATTGTGGTACCTTGTCACCGCGTTATAGGATCAAACAGTGCGCTGACCGGCTACGGGGGTGGACTGGACAGGAAGGCGGCCCTCCTAAAGCTTGAAGGCTCCAAAGCCGCTCATTGCTAATTTGAATGACACTCCCAAGTCCCACAGCTTGCGACATACCGTCTTGATTAGATAAGATTATCCTTTCGATTGTCTCATGGAACAAACTATCACCACTTTGGCGCCAGTTCCACCTTATGATTTTGATCTTACTGCGGCCTATGCCACTTATTTCCGTGGTCACTATGGCACTGAGTGGTTCCATGATGGTGTTTTCCGACGATTGCTGGACGTTGGGGACCGGCTGTGCCTTATAGAAGTGCGTTCCCTAGGTACGGTGGATTCGCCAAGCCTAGAGATGGAGCTAAAAAGCACTGCACTGAACGATGCGGTTGTGTCTGAGGCTCGGAGCCAAACGGCGCTATTACTTGGAGTAAGCCAAGATTTGGCTCCTTTCTACAAGATGGCCTTCAAGGATTCTGTTCTGACTCCGCTAGCTCGAGATCTGAGGGGGCTCCACATACCTCAAACCGTGTGTGTGTGGGAGGCGCTTGTTTTTGCCATCCTGGGACAGCAGGTTAGCTCGCATATGGCCCACAATCTGCGCACTCTGCTTGTTCAGACCTATGGGCTCTCCATACATGAGTCCGGTGTCACTTACCATACCTTTCCGAGACCAGAAGTCCTCATGGGAGCCGGCGTGGAAGGGCTCCATTCCATTAAACTCGGTGAAAGGAAGGCCCAGTTCATCTTCGACATTGCTGCTATGGTGGCGTCAGGAGAGCGAGACCTGGAAAGTCTGAGGGCACTGCCTGATGAGGAGGTCATCCGTACCCTCACAAGTATCCGGGGTGTGGGTCCGTGGACTGCCCAGTGGCTCTTAATCCGCGGGCTCTGCCGTCCCGACGCCTTCCCCCATGGAGACCTAGCTCTTCAGCGTTCTTTGAGATTACTACTCAGAGACGGTAGTCCCTTTCGCCCACAGGAGGCACTGAAATACTCTCGTCGCTGGTCACCCTTCCGAAGCTATGTGACAACATACATATTCGCTGCCGCCCGTTCGGGCCGCTTTCCTGAGCTGTCTTCAACTGGCAACACTGTGGACCGGGACGTAGGTTCTAAAGCAACTTATGAACTTAGATCTTGAACTGCGAATTCTTCTGCCTGTGAATGATGTGGCCATGAGATGGTGAGCGGGCAAGCCCGCCAGAGATAATGCCATTTGGCAAGTCAGGTGCATGGGGCCAGGCTTAAGTAATTAACTATTTCAATGTAATGTAATTTACCTAACCTTCATTGCACCTGTCCTGTAAGGGGCTTCGCCCCTTTCAAGCAGGTGAGTTCATCGTTGGCCATCAATAAAATTGACAAGCCTTATCGATCATGTTATTGTAATACGAAATAATATCGAGGGAGGTTTCGACATGCAAACTGTAACCGTATCACCAAAATATCAAGTCGTTATACCAAAAGCAGTAAGGGAGGCATTGCATCTTCGCCCGGGTCAAAAAATGCAGGTTGTAGAATATGATGGACGGATCGAACTTATTCCAGAACGAGATATTAAAGAGCTCCGCGGGTTTCTGAAAGGCATAAATACGGAGTTCGAACGAGAGGAAGATAGAGTATGAATATTGTCGATTCTTCTGGTTGGCTTGCATATTTTGCGGATGAGCCGAATGCCAAACATTTCCTAACCCCTTTGAATGACACGGCTTCGCTTGTTGTTCCAACGGTAACGATATATGAGGTCTTCAAGGTAGTTCTTCGAGAGTCCAGTGAGAATGAAGCCTTACAAGCAGCCGTTGCTATGGGAAAAGGAACGGTTGTGGATCTAACAGCTACACTGGCGATTGCTGCCTCAAAACTAAGTCTTGAGTATAATCTTCCAATGTCTGACAGCATTATTCTCGCAACAGCAAAAGAATTCGTCGCTACCATTTGGACTCAAGATTCAGATTTTA
>DAOVAK010000537.1 GCA_030671095.1 Deltaproteobacteria bacterium
TAGGCAGCCACAGCCTCCAGCCCGTAAGGCTTACGGCCCGGAGGGTGGGCTGCCCTACAACCTCGCACGCGCAGGCAGCGAGCGTGCTGTGCAGATCAAACAGATCCGTAGGGTCGGCCACGACTCGGCTTAGCGGCTCGACCGAAGGGCTCGCCGACAGGCTCAAGCAGGCCGCGTCGACCCATTGGACTTTCGCAATCAATTTAGAAAGGAGTGGACATGAGTGATGGATAATCTAGATGAACTGTGTGTGAATACGATACGGATGCTTTCTGCGGACTGTGTTGAAAAGGCGAACTCCGGACACCCTGGTATGCCCATGGGAGCGGCCACAGTGGCATATGTTTTGTGGACCCGATTCTTAAAGCACAATCCAGCCAATCCAGACTGGCCTGACAGGGATCGATTCGTGCTCTCTGCTGGCCACGGTTCCATGCTGCTTTATAGCCTGCTTCATCTCACAGGCTACGACCTATCCCTTGAAGAACTAAAGAACTTCCGCCAGTGGGGGAGTAAGACGCCTGGGCATCCGGAATCCCATATCACAAGGGGAATAGAGACCACCACGGGTCCCCTTGGGCAGGGCTTTGCGAACGGCGTTGGGATGGCCATTGTAGAGCGATTCTTAGCGGCCCATTTCAATCGTCCAGGACATGACATTGTAGATCACTACATCTACGGGATCGTGAGCGATGGTGACCTCATGGAGGGGGTTTCCCACGAAGCGGCTTCCCTTGCTGGTCACCTGAAACTGGGAAACATCACATATTTCTATGATGATAACCATATCAGCATCGATGGGAGTACGGACTTGGCCTTTACTGAAAATCGGGTGGATCGTTTTAAGGCATACGGCTGGCATGTGCAGACTGTAGAGGACGGAAACGATATTGATGCCATAGAAGAGGCCATACGGGCAGCACAGAAGGAAAAAGACCGGCCCTCACTCATTTCGGTCCGAACCCATATCGGCTATGGCAGTCCGAACAAGCAGGATACGGCTTCAGCCCACGGCGAGCCTTTGGGTGCGGAGGAGATCAAGCTGACCAAAGAAAACCTGGGATGGCCCCTTGAGCCCCAGTTCCTAATTCCTGAGGAGGCATTGAAGCACTTCCGTCAGGCCCTTGAAAAAGGCAAGGCTTGGGAAGAGGAATGGACAGATTGGTTCGAGGCCTACGAAAAGGCCCATCCTGAACTGGCCGCGGAGTGCCAGCGATGGATGAGTGGTCAATTGCCTGACGGCTGGGAAAAGGAAATCCCCTCGTTCCCTGCTGACCCTAAGGGTGTGGCGACCCGTGTGACATCCGGAACGGTTTTGAATGCTGTTGCACCTATACTCCCAAACCTGATTGGGGGTTCTGCTGATCTTGCACCCTCCAACAAAACATTTGTGAAGGGGGGAGAGGTGTTTCAAGTTGGGCAGTACGATGGGCGTAACTTCCATTTTGGCGTGCGAGAGCACGGCATGGGATCTATTCTAAATGGCATGGCCTTACATGGAGGCGTCATTCCCTATGGGGGAACGTTTCTTATCTTCTCTGATTATATGCGGCCTCCCATCCGCCTTGCGGCCATGATGGGACTGAAGGTCATTTACATCTTCACTCATGACAGTATAGGGCTTGGTGAAGATGGCCCAACCCACCAGCCGATTGAACAGTTGGCCGCTCTCAGGGCTATACCAAACCTAACAGTCCTCCGACCCTGTGATGCCAATGAAACCGCAGAGGCCTGGCGCTTTGCGCTCCAGCACAAGGAGGGGCCTGTCGCCCTTGCCCTGACAAGGCAAGGCCTCCCTATTCTGGACCGAAAAACGTATGCATCAGCTGATGGTCTCCATCGAGGCGGTTACGTCCTCAGCGATGATGGAGATAAACGGCCAGATATCATCCTGATGGCAAGTGGATCAGAGGTCCATATTGCCATAGAAGCTGGAGACAAGCTTGCAGGAAAGGGTGTTTCTGTGCGCGTTGTGAGCATGCCCTCCTGGGAGTTGTTTGACAAACAAACTGAGGGGTATCGGGATCAAGTGTTGCCACCTGAGATCAAGGCTCGGATTGCCATAGAAGCTGGAGTCACGCAGGGATGGCATCGTTACTTGGGCAACAAGGCTGCGGCGGTTGGGATAGACCATTTTGGCGCCTCTGCACCTTACAAAATTCTCTATGAGAAGTTTGGAATTACCGCTGACAGGGTGGTTGAAAAGGCATTGCAGCTCCTAGACAAGGTTTGAAATTTAAATTTAGAGGCAGCCACGGCCTCCAGCCCGTAAGGCTTACGGCCCGGAGGGTGGGCTGCCCTACGATTTTTAGAATGACAAAGAATGATGGAAACACGAAGAAAATTTATGAAAAAACTGGTTGGTTTTTTCACCCTTATCGGTCTTCTGCTTAACCCCTTCTTTGTGGGAATTCGATCAGGTATGGCAAAAGCTAAAAAGATCATTCTTCCCAAAGGCACAAAAAGAGAGAGCCTTATCGGAAAGAACCCCTCTGATCTTGATGCAAGAAACCTGGAGATCACACCGCTTGAAGATTTCGGAACCATGGGACTTTCAAGCCATGAGGTAGACCTGGGTGCTTGGCGACTCGAGATGAGCGGCCACCTGAAGAATCCCTTCAGACTAACCTACAAGGACGTTACCAGTCTGCCATCCATTGAGAGGAAGGTTCTTCAGATCTGCCCTGGATTTTTCGCCAATCACGGTCGATGGAAGGGCATCTCTATCGGTGAGTTGCTGAAAAAGGGCGAGGTGGAAGATGGCGTTACCCATGTGACCCTTAAGGGGCCTCGAGGGAGTAATGAAAATCTGCAAAGGTTCCCGATAGAGGATATCCTTTCAAACAAGGTCTTCCTTGCCTATCAAGTGAATGGGCAAATCCTTCCCCAAGAACACGGTTTTCCCCTTCGCACGGTCGCTGAAGGTTATTACGGTTACGATTGGATTAAGTACGTAGATCAAATCACAG
>DAOVAK010000652.1 GCA_030671095.1 Deltaproteobacteria bacterium
CAGCTCTTCCTTAACCGCCTCTTTTAGGGGAAGTTCATACCCGTCATCAACAATTTGGTTAGCCAGACGGAGCGCGATGGGTGCCTTTTTGGCTATCATTTTGGCCGCCTTGGCTGCTATGGGATCGTCGCTTTCCAGGTATTTACCGGCTAACCACCCCTCAATGTTCTCATCGGAAAAAAGCGCTTTGATCTTCTGCCATTCGTCAGGGAGATCCTTCAGGCCCTTCCCTTTTCGGGGTACCAATTTTCCTTCGGCCACAAGTGTCCGTATCTTTCCATCGGTCTCACCGGGGGTAAAGACATAGTCCACAAGCCCAATGGAAAGGGCCTCCTCTGCAGAAAGCAGCCGACCCGTGAAGATGAAGTACTTGGCCAGTTCTTTACCGAGGATACGGCTGGTTCGCTGGGTTCCACCGAGTCCAGGATAGATGCCTATTCCTGTCTCAGGAAACCCCATCACGGCCTTGGGTGTGGCCACAATCACATCCGTGGAAAGGGCCAGTTCCAGTCCGCCACCGAGGGCGAGACCTGCCATCTTGGCGACCACCAGTTTTCTGCTCTCATCAATCCTGTTTAGAAAATCCTGCCCGTATTCAGTGAACGCGTAATTGTCAGCCAGACGGTCTTGGGTGATGCACTTGATGAAAAATCCAATGTCAGCCCCAGCCACAAAGGCCTTTCCGGCGCCATCAATAATTATGGCTTCGGTTTTCGAATCTGATTCCGCCTCAGTAAAGGCCTCATCCAACTGTCTCACAACGGTCTTATTGAGGGCGTTAAGGGCGTCGGGCCGGGAAAGAGTCACTCGGCCCAGATTCCCATCACGGCTGTATTTCACGTATCGGATGTCCCATGGCTCGTCCTTACTCCCCTGTTCGCTCAGCCGATCAGGGACCTTGAGATCAGGCCAGTCCTTTAGCAGATCTTCGACCAGGCCATAGACCTTCTTAAGCCCCAAGCGATTCATGAGTTCAAAGGGCCCCTTCCTCCAACGAAGCCCCACCTTGGCACCCACATCAACGTCCGTCATATCAGCAACACCTTCTTCCAGCAGTGACACTGCCACATAGAAGATCACGGCGAGTAGTCTGTCTGAGACCTTCTCCAGGGTTGCCTTGTCCACGCCACCATCCAGGGGCCATAATTTGCCAGACTCAAACTGGCTTTTGAGCATAGCAGGTGGGTCGTAGAAAGGACCTAATTTATTACGAAGGGTGATGGCGGAGTGGTAGGCGATGGGAATACCTATCACATTCATCAACTTGAAGGGCCCCATTCCCACGCCAAACGCGTCCATGGCGGCTTGATCGATGGTGGGGATGTTCGTCCACCCCTCCTCTAAGATACGAATGGACCAGGTGAGCCAGGGCACGAAGAAGCGGTTGACGGCGAACCCAGGGGCATCTTTCACCAAAATGTCTGTTTTGCCGGTCATCTGAGCAAACTGCCTGCAGGCCGCAAGGGTTTCAGGAGAGGTGAGAGATCCTGGGATGATCTCCAGTAATCGGTTCTTGGCCGGGTGGTAGAAAAAATGAAGGCCCGCAAAGCGGTCGGCTCGACCTGTCACCTGGGCCATTTCTTCAACTGAAAGAGAAGAGGTGTTTGTGGCCAGAATCGCTTTAGATTCACAGAGCTCATCAAGCCTGGCAAGGAGGTCCTTCTTGACATCCATGTCTTCAAAGACGGCCTCTATGATAAGATCGCAGTCCTTGGTGTCGGCCAAGTCCGTGGTCCCCTTGATACGGGCCAGGATATCGTCTATCTGTTCGGGCCGGAGGAGTTTCCGTTCCACCGCCTCCTCCAGCATTGTGCGGATGCTCTTGATTCCCTTTTCCACGAACTCGGGTTTCAAATCCACCATAACGACAGACAGGCCTTCTTGGGCCGTTTTCTGAACGATCCCGCTTCCCATGTTCCCTGCACCGATGATTCCGATTTTATGCATTCCCAGATCCTCCGTATCTTTAACTTGATATAAAATCGCGGAAGCGATTTTATAGCTTGTCATTGATTGCGTCTCGCAGAATTTCGTGTTTTCCTTACCAGATTCAAAGAACAGGATCAATGAAAAAGGGGAGGGGCTCATCTCTGGGAGGTGGATGCATCATGCATTTTCTCATTGAGCACGGCCTTCCTTTTGGGCTATAGGTGTAGGGGCCACAGAGATTAAGAACGTACAAGAGTTTGGTAACGTTCAAAAGCGGTGGCATTTGATCCTGTATGTTCGGAGGCAATGCCGGTCTCCGAAAGGTGATATCTCAGAAAAAATTCCACCCAAACTCCGCAGTGGTCTGATCTTTGAGGCTTTACGCCCATTAACTAATCGCAGAATGTCCCGTTATTACTCAGTAAATCTTTCACAAAGTCTCAAAGATCAGACCACCGGCAAGGAGCAAAATAGATATCACCTTGAGGAGATTGGCATTGCCGGAGAATCGACTATCCTACT
>DAOVAK010000438.1 GCA_030671095.1 Deltaproteobacteria bacterium
ACGGCCAGCTCCATATGGGTGCTGAAAAACTCAAATCTCCCTGTAGGGGTATCGAAGAGTGTTTGCCATTTTCCAAAGGTGTGGGTGGGGCGATACCAGAATCCATTGGATTTTATCTTCTTCCACATCTCATCAAAGGACTCATAATCACTCTTCACGTCGCGTCGGCTGGCGAAGCCCTTCCAAACAGGGGGGGAGTCTTCCCAGCTGGTGAGACCTCCTCCTGCTTCAAAAAGGCCCTTTGCCCTTTCCTTCAGGGATTCCTCGTAGTTTTTCCACGGGAAGGCAGAACCCACAGCCCCACCCATCATCGTGGCCAGTTGGATCATGAGGTCGCCGCTATTTCTGGTATCATAAAGGGGTTCCACCACCGGTTGTGAGAGGGCATAGAAGGGATACTGAAGGCCAGTTGGCCAGGCAATGTCATCCATTTTTTCTAAATAGGTATGATCCGGCAGAACAAGATCGGCCACAAAAGAGGTCTCGTCCTGATAGGGGGAGAAGCTTACGATGTAGGGGACGTTTTTGAGGGCACGCCGGAAGCGACCGCCATCAGGCAGGTTATAGGCAGGGTTTGCAGAAAAGATGAGAAGCGTATCCACAGGGGAGTCAGCACCCTCTAGCATGGCCTGAGTCAGGTTGTTGATCAGAGATTGACTGAAGGGATATTTTTTGCTTCCCGCCTGATCAAGGCGGTTCTTTTCAAGCCCTTTTCGGGCAACGGCATCTGGCTTCACATCCGGCCAGGGACGCAAAGGCAGAGGCTCATGGACCAGGACTCCGCCCGGTTTGTTGATGTTGCCCACTAAGGCGTTCAGGCCCTGAACGGCCATAAACTCAAAGAGACTTCCATTCAAGTTCCCCTTCCCCTTCCCGCAAAGGGCGATGGGTGCCTTTGCCTTGGCAAACGCCCTTGCCAAGGAGGCTATCTCCTCATAGTCCACTCCGGTAATCTTCGCCACGTCCACTGGAGAATATTTTTGCAGCACAAGGTCCTTGAAGCCCATGTGATCCTTGCCATTGGCTGCGGTCCAGTTTTCAAAACCAAAGGTATGTTTTTGTACGAACGCAACATCATATAGCCCTTCTTTAACCATCACATGTGCAATTCCGAGGGCTAAGGCCGCTTCAGTTCCGGGCAGGGGGGCCACCCATTGATCCGCTTTGGAGGCCGTATTAGAGGCCCTAGATTCTATCTGGACTATCTTTGTCTTCCCCTTCAGTGGATCTTCACGCCAGAGACCCCATGCATTGATCATCCGGCCTGGAGATCCCCAGCCCTCAATGAGCCCGGCACCAAAACTGAGGATGAAATCGGCGTTTTCCAGATCATACGCCATGGGCACCTCGCTACCCAGCATGAGCTTATTGACCATGGCATAGGTATCTTCCACAGTGGGGATCCCCAGATAATTGGGACTTCCTATGGCCTGCAGCAACCTCCGGATCAGAAGGGCCATGGAGGATCTCCTGGGATGCCCATCAACGGCCACGAGGGCTTCTGGTTTTCCCTGTCGCCTAAGATCTTTTATTCTATTCGATAGCTCCTGAAGGGCCTCGTCCCAAGAGATATTTTTGAATTGACCGTATCCCCTCGGCCCGATCCGTTTCATGGGGCCGGTAAATCGAACATTTTCGTTATAGAGCAACTGGAGGCCTCCCGCACCCAGAGGGCAGATGCCCCCAGGATTGACGGGGAAATCGGAGCGCCCCTCGATCTTAACTGCCCTATCATCCACCTTTCGCACTTCAATACCGCAGCCTCCTGGGCACAATTGACATACGGTCTTTGCATGGGAGAACTCGCCCACGGGTGGGACGGGCAACCAAGGAAGGTTTTGAGTCCAGATGGCGATATCATCTGTGAGCTTCCATGGCAGCGGAGTGAGCGTGGTACCCACCGCTCCGCCAACCATGAGTTTAATAAAATTCCTTCTGTTGAATTCGACCTTTTTCATCAAGTCTTTTATGCTGAATTCCATGGCTCTCTTCCCCACACATAGGGGCTTCGCCCCTAATTAAATTAGCTCCGCTTCTCTCCGCAATTTGGAATAATGGAATAATGGAGTACTGGAATACTGGGTTTAAAGGTATCGAAGCAATTTTCGGATATTTTGTTCTTTTCTTGACCCAATATTCCACCATTCCAATATTCCCTGGCCCAGACCTGGTATCGTGAATCTTTTGTTTGATATTGAGACCAGCAGAAACTCGTGCCCTTTCTTTAAAATCCACTCCACGTCGCGCTCTCCGAGCCGTAGGCTCAACGAGCCGGAGGCCAGGGCGGGCCATTACTCCGTGTCGCTCATTTATGGCAGACAAAGCACCCGTTGTTCTCTTCAACGCCCGCCTCTGTGTGACAATCGGCACAGTCATCCATCTTCATGCGGTCCCATGGATTGCTCTTGTAACCCGCAATATTTCTACCCCATATGTCAATACTGTAACCGGTCAAGCGGTTTTTCTTGTACTTTGGCATCCGTTCGCTTTTTCCCTGATCACCGTGGCAGATCTCACACTCCAAATCTCCCATTTTCACGTGGGCCACGTGGGAAAAGTAGACGCAATCGGGTTGCCTGGAATAGACAAGCCAGGGGATTTCCTTCTCATTGGCCACATATTCCTTCAGGAATATTTTCTCATCAGGGCTCTCTGTCATGGGGGAATCCGGGTCGTCGTGACACTCCATGCAACTTTCCAATTTTGGTATGCCCGCAAAAGTTCCATCCTCTCGAAACTGGTGGCAAGAGAGGCACTTTTCAAGGTCTGTATCCCCTTCGATGGCATCTACTCTCTCTGGATCCATATGCACGGCGTGGCTGAAATTAAAGGGTTGTGGATGCTCCGAGTATAGGACCATGGGATAGAGGATCCAGCACACAAATAAGGCCGGTATGAAACCGGCCACAAAGTAGAACGCTCCACTCTTCAAAGGATGGGAGATCACTTCAGCATAGAAGGAGACAGCGAAGTCCAAAAGAAAAAAGAGCCTTCGCTCCTTTGAAGGCCTCTCAGAGGAATTTGCTTGATTTTCCATAGGATTGGTCCTCTTGTAACTTGAGGTTAAGGTGGTCTGAGGAAAGGGCCGATGGTTTTGCGTATTTACCTGGTGACCCCGTTTTTGTCAAGGAAAAAAACCCCGCCTAGAAACCTGAAAAATCAAACAGATAAAGGCTCAGAGGCCCTCTAAAGGTTGGGTTTCTGGTGGGGGGGATGGACATGCTTAGAACAGCACTGGGCAAGCTAGAAAGATGACGCCGGGGGAGCGATGGGTCCACCAGCACCATCTACCAGGAGGAGGCGGGTATACCAGCGGGAAAAAGGCAAATTTTAATACATCTTTCTCATTCTCTTGCGGCGCCTTTTGGCGGCCTTTGCCTGCTTCTTCTTCCTCTGGACACTCGGTTTATCATAAAACCGCCGTTCTTTGATCTCAGAGAAAAACCCTTCCTTGGTCAATTTCTTCTTGAGATCTCTTATGGCTTTTTCGATCTGATTGTTTTGTACAATAACTTTCATAACCCCATCTCTCTGTTT
>DAOVAK010000780.1 GCA_030671095.1 Deltaproteobacteria bacterium
CTACCCTCGTACATCAAGCTCTTTCTGTTCTAAGGCCCGTATCTCATCTCTGAAACGCGCCGCCTCTTCAAATTCCAACTGCCTGGCCGCCCTCTTCATCTTCTTTTCAAGGTCTCTAACCATCTCCCGGATAACCTCCGGTGTGAGATATTCCGCCCCCTCCTCTGCTATAGCAGGTATTGTCACATAATCGGCCTCATAGACAGACCCAAGGACATCGTCAATGCTTTTTTGGATGGACGCGGGGGTAATATCATGAACCGTGTTATATTCCAATTGCATCTCACGACGGCGGTTGCTTTCCTCAATGGCCCTCCGCATGGACCCTGTCATGTCGTCTGCATAAAGGAGAACCGTGCCATTAATATTTCTGGCAGCCCTGCCACAGGTCTGAATGAGGGATCTTTCGGAGCGCAGAAATCCCTCCTTATCCGCATCAAAGATCGCGACTAGGGATACCTCAGGGAGGTCGAGACCCTCTCTCAAAAGATTGATGCCCACAAGCACATCAAAGACCCCCAGCCTAAGGTCCCTGATAATGGCCATCCTCTCAATCGTCTTTATATCAGAATGCAGATATTGCACCTTCAGACCCAATTCGCTGTAATGATCGGCCAAATCTTCGGCCATCCTTTTGGTGAGGGTTGTGACAAGGATACGTTCATTTTGTGCGATCCTTTCCCTGATCCTGCTAAGGAGATCATCCACTTGATTGCTGGCAGGCCGAACAACCATCTCTGGATCCGTAAGGCCCGTGGGCCTTATGATTTGCTCTGTGACCGATTCCGATTTTTCAAGTTCGTAGGGGCCAGGGGTGGCCGAGACATAGAGGATCTGCCGAACTTTGCTCGCAAATTCCTCAAACTTAAGGGGTCTATTGTCCAGGGCTGAAGGAAGGCGAAACCCATATCTGACAAGGGTATCTTTCCTGGATCGGTCCCCATTGTACATGCCATTGAGCTGTGGAACCGTGATATGGCTTTCATCAAGAATGACCAGGAAGTCTTTCGGGAAGTAGTCGAGAAGGGTGGGCGGCGGCTCGCCAGGGGCTCTTCCTGTAAGATGCCTGGAATAGTTTTCAATGCCGTGGCAATAGCCCATCTCAATCATCATCTCCAAATCGAACAGGGTACGCTCCTCTATCCGCTGGGCCTCCAGCAGCTTGTTCTGTGAGCGGAAATCTTCAACCCTCTTTTCAATCTCCTTTTTGATGTTCTCTATGGCCCTTTCCCTGATATCGACCGTGGTCACGTAATGGGTTGCAGGATAAATGGTGATACGATTGAGTTCCCTTGTCACCCTCCCTGTCAACGGATCTATCTCATGGATCGCCTCTACCAGGTCTCCAAAAAAATTGATGCGCACCGCGCGGTCCTCTTCATGGACCGGATAGATATCCAGGACATCGCCGCGGACACGGAACCTGCCCCGGTAGAAGTCTATTTCTCCCCGCTCATAATGGATTTCGACCAATTTCTTTATGGCTTCTTCCCTTGGGAGGACATCATCTTTTTCCGCGTAAAGGAGAAGATTGTGATAGGCCTCAGGTGAACCAAGACCATAGATACAGGAGACGCTGGCCACAACGATCACATCATCCCTGTCGAGAAGAGAGCGGGTGGCAGAATGCCGCATCTTGTCGATGTGGTCATTGATGTGGGCATCTTTTTGGATATAGGTGTCTGTTTGTGGAATGTAGGCCTCAGGCTGGTAGTAATCATAGTAACTGACAAAGTATTCCACGGCGTTGTGAGGGAAGAAATTCTTCAACTCGCCGAATAACTGTGCAGCCAGGGTCTTGTTGGGGGCAATGATCA
>DAOVAK010000761.1 GCA_030671095.1 Deltaproteobacteria bacterium
CCACAACTGTGCCTCGTGACTCATTTGTTCAGTTTTCGCCTTGGGAAGACGTCTCGACAGAATTTCAACGGTAGTCAGATCTTTACAGGCTGTTGCCCAAACGGAAATCCCTTTGAGCGGTCATTAAAACGTTTTTGATAATAAATCTTGGCGAAGTGAAAGATAAGCGATGTCAACTGTTTGAGCCCGAAGGGTGAGTTTTGACATCGCCTGGAGCGAGCCTTAGATTTATCAAAAACGTTTTAGACTAAGAGAAAAGGGATTTCGGCAACAGCCTGTTTAGATACGTATCCGCTACTCCTCTGCGAAGTTCTTGATCATCATCTCTCCCAGTTCCCTGGATCGCCTGGTCGCGGCCTCCACCGCATTGATAAGGGTCGTTCGAAGTCCCCCTTCCTCTAAGGTATGAAGACCGGCAATGGCGGTTCCTCCAGGTGAAGTAACCCTGTCCTTTAATTTTCCTGGGTGTTCATTTGTCTCCATCAGTAGTTTTGCAGCTCCCAAAACCGTTTGGGTCGAGAGCAAAAGAGCATCTTCCCTTGACAGACCCATCTTTACCCCAGCATCAGCCAGGGCATCAACGATTAAAAAAAGGTAAGCGGGGCCACTGCCGCTCAACCCGGTTATGGCATCCATGAGCTCCTCTTCGATAATCACGCTTTTCCCCACGGAATCGAAGATGGCCTTGGCTACCTTAAGATCATCCTTGAGTGCATGTTTTCCAGGTGCAATGGCTGCGGCGCCCTCCTTAACGGATGCTGCTATGTTGGGCATGACACGAACAAGGCGCAGGTCCTTGTTGAGGCACGACTCTATGGCCGACAACGGGACACCAGCTGCAATGGAGATAATGAGTTTTGACATATCCAGGGAGGTCGCTGTTTCCCTCAGCACCGAGGCCATAATTTGAGGTTTCACTGCATAGACAACTATCTCCGATGCACTAACCACATTGAGATTGTTTCCACTTGTGAGTACCCCATATGACTCCTTTACTATTTTAAGCTTATCCTTGCGAATGTCCGAGCACATAATATTTTCGGGTGTGGATGATCGGGAATGGAGGAGTCCGCTAATTAGTGCCTCTCCCATGTTTCCCGTCCCGATGACGCCGATTTTCTTTTCTTTCAGCATGATTCCGTTTCTCCTGAACTAGAGGATGAAAGAAATGGCACCCCTAAGGAAATTCTAATCCCGGCTTGTTCTTTGCAGATACCGCCCTTTCCCTTAGGGCCAGATCGCATCATTTTAGGTTTTGATTGCTAATAGTCAAGAAAAAACCTGAGATTAAGATCCGGTGACCTTATTGGATAATGTGAGATATTCAACTGAGGGCGAGGAACTTGATTGGAAATAGCCTGCAAGGGACCCGGGAACCTCGCCCCTCCTTCTGTGGTGGGCATTCTCTGATTTTTGGCTTTTTGACTAGTTTTCACCGTGCAAACTCCTTCTTTTGAGAGCCTCATTTGACCTGACTTAATTCGGCTTACTGGTGTCTTGATACCAGCTGCACTACATCCGGAAAATCTATTCCCAGTTCCTTTATCTTTTCAACCGTTGGTATCCCGTTAGGGGTCCAGCCGCGACGCTTGTACGCAGCATCCTTGAGCTTCTCGTATTGACCCTCCCGGTATTCTCTCAGGGCCTTGAGCTTCTGCTCGGTGCTTTTGCCTGAAGGATCCATGATATCCAGTTCCCTGAGCTGGGTGTCATACCTGTTCTCGCGGGATTCATATTCCTCAACACTAACGGGGCCCATCGCCCTATACGGTATGGTGTCGTGCTCCCTCCTTCCAAAACCCTGTCGTAGATTGAATATCCTCTGAAAGTTATAGACCCTCTCGCTCATCCTGATCAAATCATCAGGCTCAACCTCTATGCCGGTAACGGCGGAGAAAAACTCCGCA
>DAOVAK010000420.1 GCA_030671095.1 Deltaproteobacteria bacterium
CTTCCGGTGCTGGAGGAGATTAAAGAAGCGTTTCTGGATTACAAAGGATCTGGCATGTCCGTGACAGAGCTAAGCCATCGCTCCAAATGGTTCGACGACGTCATCAACGAGACTGTGGAGAGGACAAAAAGACTTTTGAATCTGGGCGAGGACTTCCATGTCCTGTTCATCCAGGGTGGCGCCAGTCTTCAGTTTTGCATGATCCCCATGAATCTCGCTGTCCAAGGCAATTCGGTAGACTATATCAATACGGGGACATGGTCCACCAAGGCGATCAAGGAGGCGGAGATCCAAGGAAAGGACGTACATGTGATCGCCTCTTCTGAGGACAAGGGCTTCTCCAATATCCCAAAGGATTTTCAGGTGGATGGGGATGCGGCCTATCTTCACTTTACGTCCAACAATACCATTAAAGGAACCCAGTGGGCCGAGTTTCCTAAGGCGGGCGATGTGCCCCTGATCTCTGATATGTCTTCTGACATCATGAGCCGTTCCTTTGACGCCAGTCCTTTTGGCCTGATTTATGCGGGGGCGCAGAAAAACATAGGGCCTTCTGGAACGGCCCTGGTCATTGTACGAAGGGATATGCTGGACAGGGTGCCAGATGGTCTCCCCACCATGCTGAGATACACTACTTATGCGGAGAAGAATTCCATGTTTAACACCCCTTCTTGCTTTGTCATATATACGATTAACCTCGTATTGAAGTGGGTTGAGGAGACCATTGGTGGACTGGACAAAATGGAGCAAATGAATAAGGAGAAGGCGGGATTTCTTTACGACACCATAGACAAATCCGATTTCTATCGGGGAACAGCTGCGAAGGATAGCCGATCCCTTATGAATGTGACCTTCAGACTCCCTAGCGAGGAGCTGGAGGCAAAGTTTGTGGCCGAAGCCTTGAAACAGGGGCTGGGCGGGCTCAAAGGGCATCGTTCCGTGGGTGGATGCCGGGCGTCCATCTACAATGCCACGGGGATGGACGGCATCAAGGCCCTGGTGGCGTTCATGACCGAATTTGAAAAGACAGAAGGGTAAATTCACCACCCGCTTGTCCCGCCTAGCGGGACTTCGCTCGAGACACCCGCCGTCGCTGAAGCTATGGCGGGGCAAGCTGAGAGCACAGAGAAAAGAATTAGATAGGATTCTTAATCACGAAAACACGAAAGGACGAAACCACGAAAATTTTTTTAGACAGGATTTACAGGATTCAGGGGATAGGGTAGCGGGTCGCTCAAAAGCTCATGTGAAGCGCCTTTAAGGGTGAAGATAAGCGAGCTTCTCTTCACCCTTGAAAGGCCTTCCCATTAGTCCCGATAAAAATTATCGTGACTCCCCGCATTGTAATGCGGGGCCTTTTGAGCGATCACTTCTAAACCAATAGAACATGTGTGCTGTTCGGGGCGTTCCACCCCGGTTGAATATTCCCGCCATCGCGAGCCTGCCCGCCACCTGCCCGCCATTGCTCTCGCGCAGGCGAGGCAGGCGGGTCTGCGGTTAATTCTTAGATCGGTGCACGGCAGTGCCAGGTTTGGCGGTGAAAATGTCTAACTTGATTGTATAGGAATTTCGTTTTTTAAGTCCCGCCCACAACTGTGGCGGGACGTTGTATAAAATCGTGAACCGATTTTATAATTTGATGCAGAGAGGTGATGTGTTTTGAAACGGACCAGGATTGCACAGGTTCTGGCTTCAGAGGATATCGGTGCGAAAATCACCGTGATGGGTTGGGTCAGGACCAGAAGGGACTCCAAGGGGGGCTTTTCTTTCATCGAAGTGAATGATGGTTCCTCTTTCAGCGGTATTCAGATCATTGCAGATAAGAAGCTGCCCAACTATGAGGGTGAGATTCTGAAGCTGCAAACAGGCTGCTCTATTCGGGCTGTGGGGACAGTCGTCGCCTCGCCTGGAAAAGGTCAAAAGGTGGAGCTCCAGGCCGAAGAAGTGGAGGTGCTGGGATGGGCAGACCCTGATGTTTATCCCTTGCAGAAGAAGCGACACTCCTTTGAGTTTCTTAGGACAATCGCCCATCTAAGGCCCAGGACAAATACCTTTGGGGCCGTAGCAAGGGTCCGAAATGCCATGAGTCTGGCTATCCACACCTTTTTTCAGGAGAGGGGCTTTATCTATCTCCATACGCCCATCATCACGGGAAGCGACTGTGAGGGGGCAGGTGAGATGTTCCGGGTGACAGCCTTTGATCTGGATGAGGTCCCTAGAAAAGAGGGGCAGGTAGATTTTGAGCAAGATTTTTTTTCGGCGCCTGCGAACTTGACCGTAAGCGGTCAACTGGAGGCGGAGATCTATGCGCTTTCCATGGGTGACGTCTACACTTTCGGCCCCACCTTCAGGGCTGAAAATTCAAATACGTCTCGTCACTTAGCCGAATTCTGGATGGTCGAACCGGAAATGGCCTTCTGTGATCTGGACGGAAACGTTGAACTGGCAGAGGAATTCATCAAATACATTATCGATGATGTGTTGGAGAAGTGCGAAGAGGACATGAAATTCTTCAATCGTTTCATTGATAAGTCGGCCATAGAAACACTGGAGGGTGTGGTATCTAAGGAATTTGAACGTCTGACATACACAGAGGCCATTGAGATACTTACCAAAGCTAAAGAAAAGTTTGAATTTCCGGTAGACTGGGGAAGCGATCTTCAGTCAGAACATGAGCGATATCTCTGTGAAAAGGTATTTAAAAAGCCCGTGGCCCTCATCGACTACCCTACAGGCATTAAGCCCTTTTACATGAAGGTGAATGAGGATGGAAAGACGGTACGGGCCATGGATGTGCTCGTGCCCAAAATTGGCGAGATCATCGGGGGCAGTCAGCGTGAGGATGATTATGATACCCTCTTCAAAAGGATCAAAGAGACGGGTCTCAATCCAGATGATTACTGGTGGTATCTGGAGTTGAGAAAATTCGGTTCAGCACCTCACGCCGGTTTTGGGCTCGGGTTTGAACGCCTGATCCAGTTTGTAACCGGCATGTCCAATATCCGAGACGTGATTCCTTTCCCAAGGACACCAGGCAATGTGAGTTTTTGATAAAGCAAACCACCAGGCAACGCCTCTTCAAAAGCTTGATAGGCGATATCCCACATCATAGAAGTATGTGCTATGTAAGTAATGATACCTTTTCTTGCATACCGAGGCTCCCGGCCTGGTCATTTCTAGGAGTTACGGACGGGTGACGTCTCCCCCCTCCGCTGTTCTCCCCGATCCTGAGGATCGGGGAGCC
Organism: Deltaproteobacteria bacterium; assembly: GCA_030671095.1. The sequence continues at coordinate 3,245 of DAOVAK010000420.1, forward strand.
AGGGGATCCCCCATTCCGTAACACCCTGAAATGACGAAGGCCTCCCGCCAGGTATTACAGAAAAGGCATCATCACCCACAGACGAAAGCTATCCAAAGATTTGGTCCGTAGTCTGGCGGCTTTTGAGAGACGTCAACTGACTGCTTTTCTAAGTACTGTGAGTTATTTTCGTTATGAAAATAATTAGAAAAAGTCTTGCTGAAGGGGCGAGAGAGGCCCGAGGATTGGTGGTCGTCATTGACGTGTTCAGGGCCTTTTCCTGTGCACCCCTTTTCTTCCATTTCGGCGTAAAGAAGGTCATTCTTGAGGCCGATCCTGCTGAAGCCATCAGACTCAAAGGCCAGAACCCTGAGTTTATCCTTGTGGGGGAGGTGAACGAGGTTCCCATCGAAGGTGCTGACCTGGGAAACTCTCCCTCAGAGATCGCCTTAA
>DAOVAK010000668.1 GCA_030671095.1 Deltaproteobacteria bacterium
ATTTCTGCATTTGATCTCTGGATGGTAACGGCATATAGATTTTCTGACTATTCGTTACCTTTAATGGTTCTTGGCACCAACTCCGGTATCTGTGGAATCTCGCCCCTTTATCGCGACCTCCATACCTTTCAGATGAGATTGAGAGCTATGTAACTCCCCCGGAAGGGTACCACTGTACTCCCTTTTGTTCCTCATGAGCCCAGGTAGGCCCAGGCCTCGGTCTTCACCAGAACTAATGTGGAGGGATGGCGGAAGACGATGGTGCAAAGAGCAGGTCGGTTTTCCTTCAAGTATGAGGATCGGACTTCTCGGGCCACAGGAGCAAAGGCAGGATGGGAGACGTTGCTGATAAGCTTCACCACATTATCGTATGTCCCCCCAGCTTTCTCCAGTATATGACGGACGATTTCCATCGTATGGACACACTGAGCACGGATGTCGCCCACCCCATGATAGCTGCTGTCCAAATTCCGAGCAGATATGCCGATGATAGGCATGAGGCCATTCTCGAGAAGAATAGCTTGGGCTGAACCAGCCTTCTCAGGATTCCAGACGTTGTCAGTATGAATGCGTTCCCTCTGTCCCAAGTAAGCCCATCCGTCTACCTGGATCAGAACCTGTGAGTTGGGAAAGCCCACAAACCCCGAAGAACTGGTGGGTCGGATGTGCGGGTAGGTATCCCTTCGGTGGGAAACGACTTCATTGAGGAAGTTGGGGGTGGCCATAAAGATATTTAATTTGACCAAGTCCTCCAAGCTGCCTCCCGCCTCCTGACAGATGGTTTGGAGATTACCCCAGACGGTCCTTGTCTGAATCTGAATATCTCCCGGACCTGAGATTTCTCCATTCCGGTCCAGAGCCGTCTGCCCTCGCATGTGGACAAGACCCTCAGCCACGACGGCGTGAGACGAGTTGAGGGAGGTGACGTCCATGAGAGAGTGAGGATTGAGAGTCCGCTTGGGCCCTAGGAAGGCGATGGCATCCACTTCCAAGAGGAGGTTCGGGTCAGGAAACTCCACCACTACCGCGCTAAGAGGAGGGCAGGCGTCTCCCAGGTGAGAGGTTAGAATTGAGAAGACGGTATCCCACATGCGGTGGTGGGAAAGGTAGACCAGGATCTTTACCACATCCCGCCAGGAAGCTCCAGCCTCCTCCAGGACAAAGGCCATGTTTTCAAATACTTGTTTCGTTTGGCCTTCCACATGGCCCAGGCTGGCCCAGTCCCCTTTCACATTTCTGCCCGTCATGCCTGTGAGAAAGAGGTGGTCGCCTGCCTTTACCGCGTGGGAGGACCCCACACCGCTGGTAAAGACTCGGGACGAATTGATGAACTCATGTTTTCGCATGGATAACCCCTCCTTAGCATTTGTAGTTGGGAATTCCTCTATGAAGAGAGAACAAAGCGATTTTAAAATATAGAAAACAAGTGTTGTATGTCAAGCAGGAAAGGATTGCATGGTGCATTTGCAGGTGGTCTCCAATTCTGCACTTCCTGGATCAGCCAGCTTTGTTCGTAGAGTCTCTTGATCAGCACTTTCCTGATCCGGTTACGGTACCCCTACTTAGCCCTAACACCAATGCCCCCAGGCCGGATTCCGGCACCGTGGAGGTGACGGCTCCGGTCAACCGTAGAGACCAGGAAGAGTCAAAGCCATAGAACCAAGAAAGCACTTTTCTTAAGAATGTTTCGGACAGGGATAGCAGGCGTAATGAAAGTTTAAGCCTCTCTGACCGGGCGGAGAAAGGCTGGAATGGATCTTTCCTTCTATCCCGAACCGATCAAATACACACGCGAGGGAATACAAAAACATTAAGGGAGGAACAACTGAATATGGCAAAGCGACACCTCGGGGGATACATTTTCTCTTGACACGAGGAGCCTTTTCATACTAGATCTTTCCTATCTAAAAGTGGATTTTGTACCCACGCTGTGCAATGTTTTTGGGCGTGGGGAAAGACTGACAATGTTTGTCAGCACCTCGAAAACGAGAAGGCCTTCGAGTACAACCCAGGGGGCTTATTTTCGTCCGGCCAGTCTATATATGCTGTTAGCCATTCCTATAGGCTAATATCAGGGAAAGGAGAAGAGAGTATGCCAATCTATCGTGGAGGAAGATCCATCTATGGTGAGGCAATTGGTATCCTGTTACTTGAAACGAAGTTCCCCAGGATTCCGGGAGACATGGGTAATGCTTCAACCTTCGATTTCCCCGTGCGCATCCGCATGATACCGGGGGCCACTCCTCAGCGCATTGTCCTGGAAGGCGATGAATCAGTGATGCCCAAATTCGTTGAAGCCGCCAAGGAGTTGGAGGCTGATGGGGTGCGTGCCATCACCACCAGTTGTGGCTATTTGACCACCTTTCAA
>DAOVAK010000094.1 GCA_030671095.1 Deltaproteobacteria bacterium
GGGTTTGGACATAATGGAACCTCCTCATCGTTTATCAAGAAAAAAGTGAGCTAAAGTGATTAAAATGCCTAAATTTGAGCCAGGAAAATGCAAGCGAGCAATGAAAACCTTCACACTGAATCAGCACTTCGATTTATAGCAACTCCAAAAAATTTAAGCAACTTAACAACTCAACCCGTCAACTATTTACTAAGAGGAACACAAAATAGATTACATAAGAAGTGTCATTGTGAGGAGCCTTAGCGACGAAGCAATCTCTCCAATAAGTTTAACCGTGAGATTGCGTCGCTCCCTTCTGTCGCTTGCAATGACAATAGTTGCCGTTATAGATGTAACCTATTTTTTCCCTCAGTAGTAACTACTCACCCACTCGACTGATTACTCGACTTCAGGTCTTGGGTAGAGACCGGCTTGCTCCACGATCTCCGGGACCTTCTCTTCCCATTCAATGGCCATCACGTGAAATCCACTCACGCCTTCCACTTCTTTGAGCCGTTGAATGCTCTCTACACAGATCTTGAGCCCCTCCTCGGCCTGTTTCTCTTTGGGTACCCCACTCATTCTTTTTACCACCTCATCAGGCACATCCATCCCCGGGACCCTGTTCTTCATGTATTTGGCCATGCCCGCTGATTTAAAGGGGGTGACACCAGCCAAGATGTACACTTTCTCGTGGAGGCCTCGCTCACAGACCTGTTTCATCCAGAGCTCAAATTTATCCAGATTGTATATACACTGGGTCTGTATAAATTCGGCCCCAGCTGCTATTTTTTTGGCAAGGCGAGGAACCCGAATTTCAAAGGGATCGGCAAAGGGATTGGCAGCCGCTCCCACAAACATTTGGGGCGGCCTCTCAATATCATCTCCTCCCAGGAATTTGCCCTCATCCCTCATAAGTCTAACCGTCTGAATCAACTGTATGGAATCGATATCAAAGACGTTCTGGCCCTGGGGGTTATCCCCGAATTGTTGGTGATCACCAGAGAGACATAGGATATTGTTGATATCGAAGGAGGCGGCTCCCAGGATGTCACTTTGCAGGGCAATTCTGTTTCTGTCCCGTACGACCATCTGGAGCACCGGTTCTAGACCCATCACCTTCAGGCGGATGCAGGCGGCCAGGCTGCAAAGCCTGGTCACTGAAGTCTGGTTGTCAGTGATATTGATAGCATCCACATAGTCCTTGATCATTTCGGCCTTTTTGGCGATGGCCTCCCCATCGCTCCCTCTTGGCGGACCGCATTCAGAGGTTACTGCCTGATGACCTGCTTTGAGGATTTTTTCCAGCTTGCTCGGTGTCTTTGTGTTCATTCTTGCACATCCTCCCTGACCACTTTTCTGGGTCCACCCGCCCGTTCGGTGGACCAATCCTTGATGGGTGTTAGCTTCTCATAGTCTTCCATTTTTCCCAGCTCAGCAAGGCGGTCTAAAATCAATTGCCAGCCGCACACCAAATCTTTGTCTATCTCGCAATGTCCCTTTGTGGAGCCCCCACATGGGCCGTTGAAAAGCCTCTTTGCGCATCGGGAGACAGGGCATATTCCACCAGTCCTGGCCAGGATACACTGACCGCAGCCTTGACAGCGTTCCGTCCAGACGCCCCTTTCCTCGGTGACACCCATGAAACAGGTATCCACGCCGGGCAAGACAGGCGTGCGGAGATATTTTTCAGCCATAAATTGCACGCCCACCCCACAGGCGAGGGACAGGACCCCGTCATATTGATCAATGATGTTTCTAATCTCTTCCAGATACTCATGGTCACACTGACGTTCCAGGGTCACTTCATCAATTTTTATGTCTTTCCCTTGATTCATGAAATACATGCGAAGGGCGGAGGCCAGAACAGCCACCTCTTTTTTTCCACCCGACTCACAGACGGTGACGCATTCATTGCAGCCGACAATGAGTAGCTTTTCAAAATCTTTTACCTCTTCAATGATCTCCTCGATCGGCTTGTTTTTTGCCACAATCATATATCAAAACCTCCGATAGGATTGTCGATTATGGATTGCGAATTAAGGAATTGAGGAATTGAATGTGTAACTCCGTTGCAACAATTTCTATAATCCCTCAATTCCTAAATTCCTAAATTCCAGAATTCCCCTACGCTGCCTTTTTTTTCTTGACCAGCTTGATAGGATTAGGTCCTAAGGCTCTAATCTTTTCGTTCATTTCCGTTGCGAACTGGGCAAACTTTTGACCCTCACTTGAAGAGAGATTATACATCTGGACCCTCTCTCCCCCGATCCCTATGCTTTCCAGGATCTTTTGGGCCTGTTCCACCCGTTTTCGGGCCCTCAAATTACCGCTGTTAAAGCGGCATTCACCGTCCAGACAACCCACCACATAAGCCCCGTCGGCCCCCTTCTCAAAGACCCTGAGGAGGTGGATGAGATCCACTTTTCCGGTACACGGCACACCCACTATCCTGATCGTGTCCGGGTAATTGAGGCGCATGGAACCTGCCAGGTCCGCTGCCGTATATCCTCAAGCTTGACAACAGAACGCGATAATGATCGGTTTGAAATCTTCCATTACAAGACTCCTTCCAGCAGCGCATCCAGCTTGCTCATAACCTGATCATCCTCATACCAGTTGAGCTCGATGACCTTGGCCGGGCACTCGGCCGCGCATATGCCGCAGCCACGGCAGAGGGCCGGATCAATTTCACTCACCCCATCCTTATTGATACGGGGTACGTCAAAGGGGCAAGAGCGCACACAAATGAGACATGATGCGCATCTCTCTTGATCCACTTTGGCAGTCACCACAGATAGGGTGATCTCCGCCTGGGAGAGGAAGGTTGCAGCGCGTGAGGCCGCAGCCATGGCCTGGGAGATGGACTCTGAGATAAGTTTTGGACCATGCGCTGTGCCGCAGACAAAGATACCCTCACTGGCCATATCCACAGGACGCAGTTTTACGTGAGCTTCCATGAAATATCCATCCTGATTTCGTGGCACCTTGAGGATAGAGGCCAGCTCCTCTGTCTCCTCGGCTCTCATGCCGGCACTCAAGGCGAGCAAGTCGGCAGAGATTCTCAGATCCCGCTGAAGCACATGATCCCTCAAGGTAACGCGGAGGCCATCCTCAGCCGATTCCACCTGAGGGGGGGCATCTAAGTCAAACCGGAAGAAGAGGACCCCTTGTCGCCTTGCCTCTCGGTAGTAGTACTCCAATTCTCCATAGGCCCGAATGTCACGATAAAGGATGTAGACATTGGCCTCCGGATTGAGTTCTTTGATGTGCAAGGCACTCTTAACAGCGCTCTGGCAGCATATCCGAGAACAGTTGGGATGTTCTTCGTTTCTTGAGCCCACACATTGAATCATGACCACGTCCTGGAGATCATCTGCGCCTTTTTCCTCCAGAAACTTATCCAACTCGATCTGAGTCAAAACCCTGCTATCCTCTCCGTAGAGGAACTCACGCGGCACATATTCACGGGCTCCTGTAGCCAGGATGGTCACACCATGATCAATTTTCCTCTCGTACATCCCTGGACCCACCATCACCTCGGTGGTGAAATTTCCTTTGAATCCACTAAAACCCACAATGAGCGATTCGGTCAATGCCTGGATCTTTTCGTGGTGGGTCACCCTATCAATGAGCTCAAGGACGTGTTCTTGAATACTGGCGCCTTCGATGGTGTGTGTCAATTCCCTGGCAAGGCCTCCCAACTGAGCCTCCTTATCAACGATCACCACGTCAAATCCCTGATCAGCCAGGCCAAGTGCAGCACTCATGCCGGAGATTCCTCCTCCGATCACAAGGGCCCGCTGATTGACAGAGATCCTTTTTGCCTTGAGAGGCTTCAGCAAGGCCGCCCTGGCCACTGCCATTCTGACCAGGTCCTTGGCTTTATCGGTTGCAGAGACAGGATCGTCGCCGTGTACCCAGGAGTCTTGATTCCTGATGTTAGCCATTTCAAAGAGATACCGGTTGAGACCGCATGCCTGAAGGGTCTCTTGGAAGAGGGGTTCGTGAGTCATGGGAGAGCAGGCCGCCACCACAACCCTGTTCAGCCTCTCTTCTCTGATCACATCTCTCATCGCATCCTGGGTATCCTGGGCACAGGTAAACAGGTTTTGATCCACATGAACCACGTGGGGGAGTTTGGAGGCACACTCGGCCACGCCAGGCACATCGACCACCCCACCAATATTGGTCCCACAGTTACAGACGAATACCCCAATCCGAGGATCCTCCTCTGATACATCCAACTCCTCCGGGATCTCTTTGCTCCTCACCTCGGTTCCCCGCGCCGCACTGAGATCTGTGCTTACGGCGCAAGCTGCCGCGCTCGCTTCCATGACAGATTGGGGGATATCTTTTGGTCCCTGGAAAGCACCACAGACGTAAATCCCTTCCGTGGAAGTGGCTACGGGATAAAAAGGATCGGTTTGGCAAAACTCTCCCTCGGTTAAATCGATGTCTAGTTTTCTGGCCAGGTCCATCGCTTCTGGGGATGACTCCATCCCAACGGAGAGGACCACCATGTCGAACCGTTCCTGATGGATGTCACCGTTCTCATCAGAGTACTGAATGAGAAGATCGTCGCTTCCCGGTATGGGGTCAATGGTGTGCACTCTGGAACGTATAAAGCGGACCCCATGCTTTTCCCGGGCATTATTGTAATACAGCTCAAAGTCTTTGCCATAGGTCCGCATATCCATAAAGAAAATGGCACAGTCCAGGTCATCGTCTGCATGTTCCTTGGTAATGACAGCCTCTTTTATGGCGTACATACAGCAGACTGAAGAGCAGTAGGCATGGTCGCACTGGTTCATATCCCTAGAGCCAACGCATTGCAACCAGGCGATTTTTTTCGGCTCTTTTTCGTCAGAGAGCCGCACAAGGTGCCCCATGGTGGGCCCGGAGGCTGACAATATCCTTTCAAACTCCAGTGAGGTGAGCACATTCGGGAGTGCCGCATAGTTGTATGTTTCAAATTTCGAGGGGTCAAAGGGTCGAAAGCCGGGGGCCAGAACCATGGAACCGACCTTCACTTGGATGGTCTCAGGCTGCTGAGCGTGGGTCTGTAAAGTCACTGCTCCAGGACCGCAGGCCTCAACACACTGGTAGCATTCACAACAATATCCGCAGTTCAGACAACGATGCGCCTCTTCCTGACCCCTCTTTTCGTCATACCCCAGTTCCACTTCCTCAAAGTTGCCCTTTCGTTTCTCAACAGGTAACTCTGGCATCTTCGCCCTTGCCCTCTGGGGCTCAGCCTCCGGAATCGGGCGATAAACCGGGTTCTCGTTGGCAATGGGTTCCCGTCCTTCAGACATATCCTGTCCGTCCAGGTATCGGACAATGGACTCAGCCGCTTCTCGGCCTCCAGCAATGGCACCGATAGCCACCCAGGGTCCGGTTTGCACATCTCCACCCGCAAAGACACCCTCGCAACTGGTGGCATAGGTGATTGGATCCACCTCAATGGTTCCCCAGCGGGAGAAGTCCAGTCCCACAGTATCCTCAAAAGCGGCAAGATTTGGCCTCTGACCGATGGCCGGAATGAGCTGATCGATCTCTATCTCATACTCGCTCCCTGGGATGGGAATGGGCCTTTTCCTGCCGGATGAGTCAGGCTCCCCCAGCTCCATCCGGATGCAGCGCAGACCCACCACTTGGCCGTCATGGACGAGCACCTCCTGGGGAGCAGCGAGATAGGAGATCTTAACGCCTTCTGTTTCTGCGGCCTGAATCTCCTCCTCCCAGGCCGGCATCTCTGCGCGGGTTCTTCGGTAGATGATGTTGATCTCCTCCGCTCCTAGTCGCACACCAGATCGGGCCACATCAATGGCCACATTGCCGCCACCGATGATGGCCACTTTTTTCCCTACAGCAGTCTGGCCGGTCAGGTTTACCTCCCTCAGGAAATCCACACCCTGGCGAACGCCGTTCGCTTTCTCGCCTGGTATGCCCAGATCAATGCCCCTGTGGGCCCCGGTAGCAAGATAGACGGCTTTGAAACCCTGTTGAAAAAGATCATCAATGGTCAATTCTGGACCTAAAGGTGTATTCGTCTTGATCTCCACACCCAGATTCGTGATGAGCTCGATCTCCTGGTCCAGGATCTTTCGGGGGAGACGGTGCTCGGGAATGCCCACGCGCAGCATGCCGCCCGCCTCGGGAAGGGCGTCGAAAATGGTGGATAGAACCCCTTTACGGGCCAAGTGATAAGCAGCGGAAAGCCCTGCCGGGCCTGAGCCAATGATGGCCACCGTCTCCTTCCTCGCGGGGAGGCATTGGATCTCGATCTCCCGGGGATCAAATTGATCGGCTGCCAGTCGTTTGAGGTCCCGGATGGCCACTGGGTCATCGACCTCGCATCGGCGGCAGGCATCCTCGCAACCATGGGGGCAAATCCTCCCGAGGACGCCGGGCAAGGGAAGATCTTCCATGATAATCTTAAGGGCCTCTCTATATTTGCCTTGCCCAACCATCTGTACATACGCCTGTACATTGAGGCCTGCTGGGCACGCTAAACGGCAGGGGGCCTTGTCCGCCTTCTGTATGGCGAAAGCCCCCGGTATGGCTTGTGCATACTTCTTATATGCGGCCCGTCTTGTGGTAAGCCCCTGGTCGTACTCGCTGGGTAATACCACCGGACATGCAGACACACAGTCGCCACATGCCGTACACTTTGCAGCATCAATGTAGCGGGGGGTTTTCCGGATGGTAACGGTGAAATTCCCTTTGGATCCCTCAATCTTCTCCACCTCAGCACAGGTGATCAGATCGATATTTAGATGCCGGCCGACCTCGACCAGTTTGGGAGAGAGAATTCACATGGCACAATCGTTGGTAGGGAACGTCTTGTCCAGTTCGCTCATGACCCCGCCAATGGCGGAGGACTTTTCCACCATCTTCACCAGATAACCAGAATCAGCCAGATCCAGGGCTGCCTGCATTCCGGCGATGCCTCCGCCGACAACCATGACGGAGCCAGAGATTTCATGGAGTTTTTCGTTGGTCATTAATTTTTCCCTTTCGAATTGCAGTTAGCGAATGCCTTTCGTTAACACCCTTTATGAGCTAATTTCAAATGTCAAAATCGAAATGCCAAATGAAATCCCAATGCCCAAAACCCAAGAATTGAAATTTGTCATTTGACATTTATTTGAACTTTGAGCTTTGTCATTTGGCATTAGCTATAGCTTTGCTTCATCCAGAATCTGTGGGAGCCTATCTTCCCAGCCCGCCGTAGAGATCAAAACGCCAGCCATTCCCATCTCCTTCATACGGGTTATGAGCTCAGCGGCAATCCTGATGCACTCTTTCACCTTGTCAGAAGCCTTCTGGATCCCCCTGATCATATCAGATGGAATAGAGATCTCCTTCATGTTTCGATCGATGTAACGTGCCATGCCTGCGGATTTCAGAAGCAGGATCGTGGGAATTACCCCCACCTTGCTGGTATCAACCCGTTTAATAAACTGCTGGAAACGGCGAATGTCAAATATGGGATTCGTCACAACGTACTCTACACCAAAATCAATTTTTTGATTCAGGTTCTCCAGTTCTATGTCCAAGAGACCTCCCGGTGCGCCGGCGTCTACTGTGGAGCCAAGACAGAAGGTTGGCGATCCTCGCAATTCAATACCTGCCAGGTCTTTCCCTTCCTGAATCTGTTGAACGGCCTGCAACAGTTCCAGGAGATCCAGATCATTTACCGTCCTTGCCTGGGGATGATCTCCGAATCTTATATCTTCACCGCTCACGGCCATAATATTCTTTATCCCCAGTGCCCCGGCCGCCAACACATCGGCCTGTAGGGCCAAACGGTTTCTATCTCGGCAACAGAGTTGAAGGACGGTCTCGATGCCCTCCTTCTGAAAAAAGGCGCATCCGCCAAGAGAGCTGGCCTTTAAAACAGCATTGGCCATTTCAGGGACGAGGATGGCATCTAAACGACCTCTTGCAAGATTGGCATTTTTGAGAAGAGGTGAGAAATCGGCTCCTTTAGGTGGCTCAAATTCGCCCAAAACAACAAACTTTCCGGATTTAATTCTTTCCTGTAACGCCATATCATTACCTCCAGCAAGGATGAGGAGCGAAAAGCAAGTGGTTCAAGCTAATACTTCAAATGCAGCTATTTGGCAATATTTTATGTTCCCCCCTGATCCACCATCAAGGCATCATCTGCCGTTCGACAGGCCGTTCGACAGGCTCACGGTCCTGAGCAAAGTCGAAGGAC
>DAOVAK010000049.1 GCA_030671095.1 Deltaproteobacteria bacterium
TGATCCTCCGAGGCTTCCCGTATGTCCTTCATCAGAAAATACTTCAATTGATTTAAGAGGTAAAAAACCAATGGCCCTAACAGGCCCGAACATGCAGCTGATGCAGCGAAAGCCCAGAGAACTAAGTACGAAATATGAATCTCCAGGGGAAAAATATTCAAGAAAGTGAACAACAAAATTCCTTTTAGTAGAACTGCCAGCGATATGATAATGATCTGACCTCTTACGGAGCGGAGGTCTAAGAAGCGAGATCCAAGATTCATACCCAGAAAAACGGTCAAATAAAGAAGCGTGAAGAGTCCCAGCAGACCCCCCGAGAAAACGTCAACCAGAAGTCCTTGACTGAGCGCAAAGAATCCTGACCCTGTCTCTCCATGGAAGACCAGAAGATAGGTCATGATTATGATCACAAGATCCACATCAAAGAGACTAAGCTGGACATGGTTGAGCAGATTCCCTTTGATGAGGACAAAAAAAAGGGATGCAAACCAGAGTAGGAGATACAAGACTAACCTTTTTCTTCCTGTTGGCTGACTAATGGGTCCTCCTTTAAAATAACGAGCAGTTCTTCTAATTTTGAAAAATCGACCATAGGCCCCACTTTGATATCTTTAAACAACTCGCCAGGGATGTTAACCACCTTCAGCACTTCTCCCACAGGGAGCCCTTTTGGATAGACACGTCCCAGTCCTGAGGTAACCACTTTATCACCCACCACCACATCACTTGTCTTCACCATGTAATCAAGTTCACAGAGCTTTGCGGATAATCCTTTTACAATCCCCTCATCCCTGGAGCGCTGGATAATGCAGTCCACCGCACTATTTTGATCTATGATTAAAAGGACTTTCGAATAGTTGGGAGACACTGAGACCAGCCGGCCCACCACGCCGTCTGCATTGACCACGGGCATATTGACTTTCAGCCCGGAATTCTTCCCTTTATCAATGATAACCGATTTGAACCATCCGGTAGGATCCCGGCCGAGGACCTGGGCAGCCAGGACGGGCCAGTTTATTGTTCTCTTGAACTGAAGGAGTTTTTGAAGACGTTCTTGGGTGGCCAGGGTTTCCTGATAGCGGGAATTTTCCATTCGGAGGGCTTCTATTTTCCTCATTAGCCGGGCGTTTTTGTCGCGCACATTGACGAGATCAAAATACTTCAGCCAGATGCCTTCTATAATATTAATGGTTCCTTTGATGAGTTTTTGAAAAGGGGCGGTAACTTCAATAATGATCTGTTCAGCCGGATTCCATGATCCCTTCCCACCCAGATTTGAGGAAAGCAGCAGGAGAGTTAAGAAGATGAAAATGATCCATACCCAGACTGTTCTGAACCTCTTTAATTTTGGCAATTATTCTTATTAGCTCCAACCGTATAGCGTTACTTGATCATAACCTCTTTTAATACGGAAATGCTGTCCAGGGCCTTTCCTGAACCGAGCACCACCGTAGACAAAGGATCTTCTGTGATCGTGATGGGAAGTTTTGTCTCTTCCCTTAAGAGGATATCCAGATTCTTGAGCAGGGAGCCACCGCCCGTCAGAACGATCCCTCTGTCCACAATATCCGCAGCCAGCTCTGGAGGGGTCTGTTCCAGGGCGATACGCACCGTCTCCACTATGGTCTCCACCTGTTCGGAGATAGATTTCCGCACCTCATCCGAATCTATGGTCAAGATCTTCGGTATACCGGTGACCAGATCTCGGCCTTTTACCTCTATGGTTTCCACTTGATCGCCGGGATAGGCATTTCCAATGCTGGTCTTAATGATTTCAGCCGTGGACTGTCCTATGAGGAGATTGTATTTCCTCTTGATATGCTGCAATATGGCCTCATCCATCTTATCGCCGCCAACCCTCACAGACTTGCTATACACAATCCCTGCCAAGGATATGACAGCCACCTCTGTCGTGCCACCACCAATATCCACGACCATGTTACTCGTGGGCTCGGTGATGGGCAATCCTGCGCCGATCGCCGCAGCCATGGGTTCCTCTATGAGAAAAACCTCCCTTGCCCCTGCCGATTCTGCGGATTCCCGAACCGCCCTTTTCTCCACTTGGGTGATGCCGGAGGGGACACAGATAATGATTCGAGGCCTCACAAGGGTTCTCCGATTGTGGACCTTCCTGATAAAGTGACGAAGCATGGCCTCCGTGATCTCAAAATCTGCAATAACCCCATCCTTCATAGGGCGAATTGCCACAATGTTCCCAGGCGTGCGCCCCAACATCATCTTTGCCTCTCTGCCCACGGCCAAAATCTTGGACCCACCCTTTTCATCCCTTCTTACAGCCACCACCGAAGGCTCACTGAGGACGATCCCCCTCCCCTTCACATAGACCAACGTGTTTGCCGTGCCCAGGTCAATGGCCAAATCGTTGGAGAACAAGCCCAGTATGGGATCCAATAACATTACGGTCTCCTTTCAAAAACATTGTGGATTTTCATTTACTTAGATAAACTAACTCGTGGAAATTATAGGAATTGACATGAGCAAACGTAATTTATGCGCTTGACAAATGTTTAACCATATATTTTACTTGTAAAGTTTATAGGAAATCAATGCAAAAAGTGATGTTAGTGGAATCATGAAAAGGACATATCAGCCCAGCAATATAAAAAGGGCCCGCACCCATGGCTTCAGGGCCAGAATGAGCACCAAGGGGGGTGCGAGGGTTTTGAAGCGAAGAAGAGCCAAAGGCAGAAAACGGTTAACCGTTTAGGCCAAAAGCATTTGATAAGAATGTATGACTTGAATGGCCCCTTTCACGTTTTCAAAAGACGAAAGGCTATTGAATCGAAAGGATTTTGTCAATCTAAATCAGTTTGGCAAAAGATATCAAGCGGCCCATTTTACAGTCATTCTTAAACACAACGGGTTGGGCATTACGAGACTTGGGGTAACCGCAAGCAAGAAGGTAGGGAATGCGGTAAAGAGAAATAAGGTAAAGCGGCTCATTAGGGAATTCTTTCGATTGCACAAGACCCAATTTCCCCAAAGTTACGACATCGTCATTGTAGCAAAGAAGGGTGCCTATGGCCTGAATTCTAGGCAGATAAAAGAGGAACTAGGTGAGATTATTTTGGATAAAAAGCTCCACGCGTAAGCTCAGATATTTACCCATTAGCCTAATTGATTTATACCGAAAAGTAATTTCTCCCTTTACATTTCCTTCCTGCCGTTTTTATCCCTCGTGCTCAGCGTATGCCCGCCTTGCCTTTGAAAAATATGGCATATGGAAGGGAGGGGCCAAGTCCTTGATGCGACTCTGCAAGTGCCACCCCTTTCATCCTGGAGGCTACGACCCTGTTGAATAATTCAACGTCTCGTAATTCCCATAATCCAATGAAACGACGGGCCTGCTAATAACGTCCGATTTATGTGGCCCGCATGCCTGACCGCCATCTGGCAGACGGGGAATGATGGAATATTGGAATCATGGCCTCCGGCTCGTAAAGCCTACCCTCCGGCCTGTAAGCCCTACGGGCTGGAAGCGGCCTCGGAGAGAATATTGGGTATGAAACAGGAAAAGATCAATTATCTCATACGGGTTTTTGAATGGAAAAAAGAGTCGTTATAGCATTTGTTTTGTCAATCTTAGTCCTGCTGGCTTGGTCACTCCTATTCACGCCAAAAGCGCCAGAGGCTCCGCCGAAAGAAGAGGTGACCCGAGTGGAAAAGGAAAGGGCGGTCCCTCAATCAGTGGAACCCCCCATCGCCAAACCACCAACCCTTCCAAAGGAGGGCGCGAAAGTCCTTCCCACTGTAAAGGAGAAGGAGATCGTAGTGGAGACCCCTCTCTATAGGGCGATTCTTACCAACACGGGGCCTGCCATAAAAAGTTTTAGATTGAAAAAATACCGCGAGACGCCGGAACTCAATTCTCCCATGATTGACCTGGTCCATCTGGGGAAGAGTGGGGAAGACTTCTTAAAGATCGACTTCAATCATCAGTCAAACCCTGAATCCCACAAGGCCATTTACCATGTGGATGCTGAGTCCATATCCCTCTACCCGGACTCTTACCCTCAAGATCTGACCTTCAAGGCTGTGAGACCTGACGGGGTTTCAGTAAATCAAACCTTTCGTTTCTATCCTGACAAATACCAGATTGACCTGCTCGTAAGCCTACGAAATCAGTCTGAGAACCAGATTCAGGGGAATCTCAGGGCCCATTTAAAGAACATTCCAACCAAGGATCGTGGCCGTCTTTCATTTGTTGGGGTGGCCCTTCTCTTAAATGGCAAGCTCAAAGAATTGGAGCCCAATGACAAAGAGATCAAAGAGGAAAAAAACATCTTTGGCCAGATCGGCTGGGTCGCTTATGAGGACGAGTATTTCATGAGCGCGATCGTTCCGGATGAGCAAGAGGAAGGAAGCTTTAAAGGAGGTCTTCTCCCATCAGGTGTGCTTAAAGCCATCTATATGACGCCCCCCATTTCTCTGGGCTCTCAAGAGCAAGCCTCCTCCCGCTTCACCCTCTACTTGGGCCCCAGGGAACTGAGCGTTTTGAAGCAGCTGGGCAAGCAGCTGGATTTGGCCATTAATTTTGGGTTCTTTGATATTATCGCCAGACCCATGCTTTTCGCTTTGCGCTTCTTCAACGAATACGTGAAAAACTATGGCCTCTCCATCATTATTATCACCATTCTGATCAAGATTCTATTTTGGCCCCTGACACACAAGAGCTACAAGTCCATGAAGGAGATGCAAAAACTTCAGCCATTGATGAAGAAAATAAGGGAAAAATATAAACATGATAAGCAGCAGATGAACAAGGAAGTGATGGCGCTTTATAAGACCTATAAAGTGAATCCTATGGGGGGATGTTTGCCTATGGTCATCCAGATCCCTGTCTTTATTGCCCTGTACAATCTCTTTGGCAAGTCCATCGAACTGAGACATGCCCCCTTCATGCTCTGGATAAACGATCTGTCTGCGCCTGATCGTCTCTTCAGTTTCCCTTTCGAGGTACCCTTAATGTCTCCCCCCTACGGGATTCCGGTGCTGACATTGCTCATGGGCGCAACCATGTTTATCACGCAAAAAATGACCCCCATGACCATGGGGGATCCGACCCAGGCCAAGGTCATGCAGTTCTTGCCCCTTTTCTTCACTTTTATCTTCATAAACTTTCCCTCTGGCCTGGTGCTTTATTGGCTCGTGAATAATATTCTACAGATAGGCCAGCAATATGGTATCAAGAAAAGCTCGGCTTAAATATTCGGAGGATAGTCATGGAAACCTATGAATTTGAAGGAAAAACCACAGAAGAAGCCATTGAGAATGCTTCTCGCGAACTCGATCTCCCCGTAGAGGAACTGCGAATAGATATCATTGAACCAGGCTCCGCAGGTATCTTTGGACTCGTTGGGAGTAAAAAGGCCAAGATCAAAGTCACCGTCAAGAAGGATGTGGCTGCGGAAGTAAGTCCGGGCGTAAGTACAGAGGTAGGCACTGAAGTAAGTCCGGTCGCAGACACGGAAGCAAGTGCGGAAGTGAGTCCAGACGTGGGCGCAGATGACGAAATCGGGTTGGCCCTAGCAAAAGAGACTCTAGAAAATATCCTTGCCCTCATCCCTGTTGAGACGAGCGTTATTGCGGACCAAGTTGATGGCAATATTGCCTTGAATATCGAAGGCGACAAATCAGGTCTTTTGATCGGACGAAAGGGAAAGACCCTGGATGCCTTGCAGTTTATAGTGAATAGGATTGTGAACAAAACACTGGACAGAAGGACCAGGGTTGTTGTCGACTCGGAAAATTACCGCCAGAGGCGAAGAGACTCCTTGACGCAAATGGCCCTCAGGATGGGGGATAAAGCCAAAAGGATCGGAAAGCCCGTGACCACCAATCCCTTGAATCCCGGAGAAAGACGGATCATTCACCTTGCACTCAAGGAGGATGGTAGCCTCAATACGAAGAGCAAGGGCGAGGGTCTTCTAAAGAAGGTTGTTATTTTTCCCAAGCCGTAAGTGAGCTAAAGTTGACCGAACTTCTCGACCAACAGGTCGGGGCCTAAGCCTCCAACTTTAGGCACTCTAGTCACTTTAGTTCACTCTTGTTTTATGACGAATGACCAAGACAAAGATACCATCGCTGCCGTAGCCACACCCATTGGCCAGGCAGGGATTGGCATCGTCCGCCTATCTGGCCCGCGCGCCGGAGAAATCGCTGAGAAGATATTCAGACCTAAGAGGCCCACCAAACGCCTTCAAAGCCACCGCTTGTATCTGGGGTATCTCATCGATCCCTCTTCTGGGCAAATGATTGATGAGGTTCTTCTCTCCTTTATGAAAGCCCCCCATTCCTACACCCGAGAAGATGTGGCCGAAATAAACTCCCACAGCGGTTATCTCCTTCTTTCCACTATTCTGCAGATTGTCCTCAGTGAAGGTGCTCGACTTGCCAAACCAGGAGAATTCACGTTCAGGGCCTTTATCAATGGTCGGATAGACCTGACCCAGGCCGAAGCCATCGTGGATCTTATCAACTCGAAATCGGAGAGAGGCCTACAACTAGCCTCCGAGCAAATCAGGGGGGAATTTAGGGCAGAAATTGAAGGCCTGCGGAAGAAAGTGGTGGAAATCCTGGCTCATACGGAAGTGGCCATTGATTTCCCTGAAGAGGAGTACGGAGACATATCCCGAGAAGAGGTGGCCCAGTGGATAAAGAGGGACCTTGTCGCGCCCATTGAGGATATCATGGCTGCCCACGCGCAAAGGAAGATATGGATGGATGGTATAAACACCGTCATCGTGGGGCGTGTAAATGCGGGAAAATCAAGCCTTTTAAACCGGCTTCTCAACGAACCCCGTGCCATAGTCACACCGATACCAGGGACAACAAGAGATATTATCGAATCCACAATTAATATCGAGGGAATACCCATCCGGTTAATGGATACAGCGGGATTCAGGAAAGTTAAGGGAGAAGTGGAAAAGATTGGCATCCATTTAACAAAGGAAAAACTGGCCAGTGCCGATCTCTCCCTGATCGTCATAGACCAGAGCCGTCCCTTAAATCAGGATGACCTGAATATCATCGCCAAAGCTAAAAAAAACAAGAGTCTAATCCTGTTCAACAAGGTTGATCTTGCATCAAAGATCAGTGAGGAAGAATTGGATGGTGTCTTAGACGGTTTGCGGGTGGTAAAAATATCTGCTCTGACAGGAGAGGGAATTGATGGGCTGCGCAAGGCGATTCGTGATCATGTTATAACGGCTGATGTGGATTCAACTTCTTCTCATCTGGCGCCAAATCTGAGACACAGGACAGCCCTCATGGATGCTTTCAAGTATTTCAGCACTGCCTCTGGCAATATGAGAGAGGGTCTGCCACTGGAAGTTATTGCCCTAGATCTTAACAGTGGCTTGGAGGCCCTTGGCGAGATCATAGGCGAAACCACCAATGACGAGATCATTGAGAAGATATTCAGTGAATTCTGTCTCGGCAAATAAGAGAGTGTGTGCTGGGAGGGTCAGCAAGGGGCCACTTTCTTATCAAAATAGTCCCTGACCTGTTTAATGGCACAGTACTTACCGCACATGGTGCAAACATCACCCTCACTGGGCGGGTTCTCTTCTCTTAGTTTTCTCGCCTTTCTCGGATCAATGGCAAGTTCCATCTGAGTCTCCCAGTCCAGATTCTTTCTTGCCTCAGACATCTTCCTGTCCCTCTCCATGGCCAGTTTATGTCCACGAGCAATATCAGCCGCATGGGCTGCAATCTTTGTCACAACGACGCCTTCTCTCACATCCTCCACTCCAGGTAGACAGAGATGCTCCGTCGGGGTCACATAGCATAGAAAGTCGGCGCCTGCCTCTCCAGCCACAGCCCCCCCTATGGCACAGGCCACATGATCATGACCAGCGGCCACATCGGTGACCAGCGGTCCCAACACATAAAAGGGGGCATTATGGCACAACTGTTTCTGCAGCAAGACATTCGCTTTTATCTGGTTCAAAGGGACGTGGCCCGGCCCCTCAATCATAACCTGTACATCTTTTTCCCAGGCCGACTTGGTTAGTTCCCCAAGGGTCATTAATTCATGGATCTGTGCCCTGTCCGTGGCATCGGCCAGACACCCTGGTCTCAAGCCATCTCCAAGACTGAGGGTCACATCATACGCTTTTGCGATGGACAAAAGCCTATCATAATACTCATAAAGGGGGTTCTCCCTGTCATGATGCAACATCCAGGTGGTTAAGAAGGCTCCCCCTCGGCTCACAATATCTGTTACGCGACCTTGCCTCTTCAACTGCTCAAGGGCTGCCCTAGTCAGTCCACAGTGAACGGTTATGAAATCAACCCCATCGGCAACCTGCTTTTCAATGACCTCGAATATGTCGTCCACGGTAAGGTGAATCAATCCTCCCCGTTCCTCGCCAGACTCCACTACCGCCTGATAGATGGGAACTGTCCCCACCGGGACTTTTGATGCCTCTAAGATCTTTCTGCGGCATAAGTCAATATCACCACCCGTGGACAGATCCATGACCGTATCTGCGCCCGCCTCTATGGCGGCCTGTAATTTAGTCAGTTCCTCCTCAAGTATGGCTCTGTCCGAAGACGTCCCTATGTTCGCGTTCACTTTGATGAGCAACCCTTCGCCGATACCACAAGGCGCCAGGCCCTCATGCCTTACATTGGCAGGAATGACCACCCTTCCTTGGGCGACGCTATCCCGGAGTGCCACCACATCCACTTGCTCTTTTTCAGCAACCATTTCCATCTCAGGGGTGATGGTACCTGCTCTGGCTTTTGCTAACTGGGTCATACCTTTATCTATTCCTCAATTACAAATGATTAAACTTATGAATAATTATACCAGACGCACAGCCCCTGCACCCTTTCCGCAAGGATAGCCCCTCTCTATGGCACGTCGGGTGAATTCATGGGCAAGTTCTGTCGCCCTTTTCACATCATTTTCCAAGGCGAGGAAGGTTGCCAGGGCGGTGGAAAATACGCACCCACTTCCATGGGTATGCCCGGCTCTTATCTTTGAGCCGGAGAAATGATGGATGTCTCTGCCATCATAAAGCAGATCCACACATTCCCCTTTCAAATGCCCTCCTGTAACGACCACATCCGGTCCTAAACCCTTGATCGCTTTTGAAGCCTCTTCCATCTCTTTCAGGTTCCTCACCCTTCTGCCTGTCAATATTTCCGCCTCGTCCAAATTGGGTGTCACGACGCTAGCCAAGGGTAACAAGGTTTCTTTTAGCAGAGGGATTGTTTCAGCATCCAGTAACCTGCGCCCTGTTGATGCCCTCAGGACAGGATCTACGACTAAATGGGGCATGCCATATTTTTTGATCACTCTAGTAACTTCCTTAATAGCTGCACCCGTCAACAGCATCCCAATCTTTGTCCCGTCAGGACGGATATCTTCAAAAATGGACTCAATCTGTTTGGAGATGAAATTAGCCGGGATCTTTTGGATAGCAGCTATACCCAGGGAGTTCTGAGCGGTTACAGCGGTGATGGCGGTCAGAGCGTGAGCACCAAGACTGGTGATGGTTTTTATGTCTGCCTGGATCCCAGCCCCTCCGCATGAATCAGAACCTGCTATGGCCAATATGTATTTCAACGCTTTAGGAGATCTATCCTCCCAGGCCGGAAATCAGAGGATTACTATTATCACTTGATTCAACCCAAACACTCCATTACTCCCTGGCCCAGACCTGGTACTGCAAGTTGGGCTTCTAAGAATGAGTTTTCGAATAAATCATAGTCTATTACTAGTGCTCCATCCGTCGCGCCAGGGCGGGCCACGTCTCCAGCACTCCAATCCGCATGTATCCTTTATCTCAAGCTAACAACCGGCCTGTGGGCTGTCAACCAAAATATCCACTTTCATCCAGCTGCAAGAGAGTCCGCCAGATTCCAATTTGGACAATATGTTTATTTGTAGGATTTAGGCGCCAAATGGCCCAAAGTGGGTCATGACATGAGAACGCAGATTGTTACCAACGGTGGATGTATTACAGGTGAAAACATTGGGGCCTCGATCCTGATGAATCATACGATGATGGGAGATCCGGGGAGCCTGGCGGACCGTCTTGAAGACATGGGGCATCACTCAATTCGTATGGCGATTTATGATGCAAACCCCCAGTTTCAGCGGCACGCCTTGTCCAATTACCAGAGATACTTTAGAGTGTAATAGATCAATTTCTGATATTCGATAATTATTTCCTTCTGATATCTCCTCTTTTTCCACCAGTCCGCGGGCTTGAAATCCGAATAGGGAGAGGGAAGCATCAGCATGCGCACGTCACTTTCCTCAAAGACCTTCCTGAAAGTGAGCCAGGCACGCCTACAATGGTAGGGGGTCGTGATAATGATGAGTGAGTTGTAATCGCTATTCATTACAAGCTCCCTAACCAACTCGGCTTCCTCAAACGTGCTTTTCGTCGGACGATCACTTGTAAG